>SLTF01000271.1 GCA_007130025.1 Spirochaetales bacterium
AAAGTTCGACGCGTTTCAGAAAGCCCGGAAAGACCGCGGTTGAGCCCTCGATCACTCCCATGGCACCGTTAACGAACTCCAGCGCGGCGACCGCGGTATCTTCGACTTCTATCCGCTCGTGACCGAGAATCGCGGTGAAGGCCTGAACCGCGCGCACCGGTCCCATATACCACTGCAGGAGATCGATCGCGTGGATCGACTGGTTCATGAGGGCCCCGCCTCCATCGAGCGCTTTGGTGCCCTTCCATCCTCCGGTGTCGTAGTAGGACTGCGGCCGGAACCACTTCACGTAGGCGTCCCCCATGACGGGCCGCCCGAGTCGGCCGGCGGCTACCGCTTCCTTCACCACGCGCGACGCGTCGAAGAATCGCGACTGAAAAATGCCTCCGAGATTCACCCTGTGGCGCGCGGCAGCCTCAATGATCTGATCGCAACGCTCGAGGGTAATCTCCAGTGGTTTTTCGATCAGCAGGTGCTTGCCCGCACGGGCCGCCGCGAGGGCAACATCGAGGTGGGCCCCGGAGGGCGAACAGATCGCGACAATCGAAACGTTGTCGTCGGCGACAAACCGACCCAGATCGTCGTACCCCGTGCAGTTCATTTCCTTTGCGAAGACGTCGGCTCGGGTGCGATCGCTGTCCATCGCCGCAACCACGCGGACGCCGGGAAGATCCTGTACCGCTCGTGCGTGAAAGCGGGCGATCATTCCAGTTCCAACGATTCCTATTCCGTAACTCATGGAGACTCCTTGGGGTGTAGTACAGAGCCGGTAAAAGACATTATCCGGTGGTCCGGGGCTTGCGTTTCCGCAGGCCGCTCTTGAGCGAATAACTCACCGAGAACAGCGAAATGACATAGAAGAAGATGGCGATCGGCGACCGGAACAGGGTTCCCCAGTTCCCGTGCGACATGATCAAGGCGCGGCCAAGCTCCTGTTCCGCGATGGGACCGAGAATGACGCCCAGAATCACTGGGGCCGTTCCAAATCCAAACTTCCGCATCGCGTAGCCCACCAACCCAAACACAAAGGCGACGAGCATGTCGTAGATGCTGTTGCTCAGCGAGAACGCTCCAAGGAAACAGAGCGCCAGGATGATCGGAAACAGGATGCGCACCGGTACCTTCAGCACCTTCGGGAATATCCGCACGCTCAACAGCCCGAGTCCGAGGATCAGAAACTGTGCGAACATGAGTCCAACGAAGAGTGCGTTCATGACCTCGGGATTCTGGCGAAACAACAGCGGCCCGGGACGCACCCCAATCACCATGAGAGCACCGAGCATGACCGCGGTCACCACATCACCGGGGATTCCCAGACTGAGAAGCGGCACCATGGCTCCGCCGGTTGTCCCGTTGTTGGCGGCTTCCGGCGCGGCAATACCCGCCAGACAGCCGGTGCCGAACTCTTCGGGGTGGCGGGAGAACCGGCGCGCCTCGTTGTACGCCATGAAGGATGCGATGGCGCCACCGGTTCCGGGGATAATACCGATGAAGGTCCCCAGCAGCGAGGACGGCACAATGACCTTAAGCAGCCCCTTGAACTCCTTCCACGTCGGCAGAACCCTGCCCATGCTCTGATTGAACACCTTCTGCGGCTTCCCGACACCCTCGAGCTCAACGAAGATCTGCGACACCGCGAAGAGTCCGATCAGCACCGACACCATGGGAAACCCCAGCAACAGATTGGTGACGCCAAAGTGGAACCGTGGGTACCCCATGACCGGGTCCATGCCGATGGTGGCGATCAGCAGACCGAAGAAGCCCGAGAGCAACCCCTTGATGAGGGAGGCGCCGGAAACGCTGGCGATGACGGTGAGTCCGAATACCATGAGGGCGAAGTACTCCACCGGACCAAACCGAACGGCGAATCGGGCAAGCTGTGGAGCAATGAAGATGAGACAGAGCACCGAAATGATGCCGCCGATGGTAGAGGCGATGGTGGCGACGCCGATGGCCTTCCCCGCCTGTCCCTTCTGAGCGAGGGGGTAGCCGTCGAGAACCGTTGCCGCAGCCGATGGGGTCCCCGGGGTAGAGATGAGAATCGCCGAAATCGAACCGCCGTAGATTGCGCCGCAGAACATCCCGCTGAGCATGATAAGCGCGACCGCGGGGGGAACGTAGAACAGAAACGGCAGCAGCAGAATGATCCCGACCGATCCGGTGAGACCCGGAAGCGCACCCACGATGATCCCACCGGCTACGCCGATGAACAGAAACAGAAAGTGAAATGGCGTGAGCACGAAGATTACCGCGTCAATGACGGCAGCCATGGTTTCTCCTTGGATTCAGCGTGAGTCTACCAGAGGTCGAACCGCGGGAGCGGAACGCGAAACACGATTCGAAACAGTCCGTACAGGACGGCCGTAGATATTACGGCAACCAGAATGATCCGGTACCATTTTTTTTCGTCGAACAGAATCATGGTTCCCGCCATCATGAGCGGAGTTGCCACAACAAACCCCAGGAGCCGGATCACCTGTGTATATCCGATTCCAAGGACCGCAAGCAGGAGAAAACGAAACGCGAACTGGCGCCGCCGATCTGTCTCTTCGGGCGTACGGTGCGCGGGTTCGCCCGCGAAGGCTCGTTGTTTGCGCACTCCCTGCACAACCAGACCCGAGGCGAGGAGCGCCATCACAATGGTGACAAAGCGAGGAAAGGTGGTCGGGGACAGCCCGGCGCGTCGTACGGGTAGCGTAAACGACAACGCAAAAAACAGTATCGCGAGCCCAAGCAGAATCAGACCCACAATGACATCAGATCTGGCGGTGACTTTGTCCGACATGTATTCTTACTCTCCCGGAATGGAGCGAGACACCGCCCACCCGTCGGAATGATCCGACGGGTAGAGCGGCATTGGTTTGTTCAGTATCGTTCACCCAAATTGTTGGTGATGACGACGTCCTTGTACATCTGATCCTGGGCCTGCACAAAGCGGGCGAAATCGTCGAGACCGATGTAGTCAAGAAGCAGACCGGCCTGCTTGGCGAGAACCTGGAAGTCCTCGTCTTCCATGGTTGCCTTGAACGCATCGTGCACGTGGCGAATGATCTCCGGAGGCGTCCCCTTGGGAGCCGCGATTCCGCGCCACTGGCCGAGGACGAAATCGATCCCCTGCTCCTTGGCGGTTGGTACGTCGGGGAACTCGGCCAGGCGTTGCTCGGAGAAAACCGCCAGGGCCCGAAGGTCACCCGATTCCAGCTGTGCGACGCCCTCGGGTGGTCCGACGGTGATCGCATCCACGTGGCCACCGACTGCGGCAACGATGGTCGGGCCGCCACCCGCATGGGGAACGTGGTTGAACTCGACACCGGCTTCGCTCTCGAATGCCAGGGCGATCATGTGAGTCCCGCCGCCGGCGCCCGCATTGCCAAGGTTGACCTGCCCCGGTCGACGTCGCGCGTCATCTACCAGATCGTTGAGCGTCTGGTAGGGAGAGTCCTTGGGTACCAAGAACCAGACCGGTGCAGAGACCAGGTTGATCACCGGTTCGAAGCTGTTTACATCGTAGGGTGTTTCGCGCATATGGGTGACCGTGATCGACGGCGTGGCCCACGCTACGAAATAGTAGCCGTCTGCGCGCTTGGTCAGTGCCTCGGTGTAGCCCGGAACCGCCGCCCCGCCGGGCCGGTTCACGATGATCACCGGTGCACCGAGATACTTGGGAAGCACGCTCATGAACGTTCGAAACGCGATGTCGGTCGCACCACCGACTCCCCAGGGGATCATGATCTCGATTTCGCGACTCGGGTAGGGTCGCTCCTCGCCCGCTCCGCCGGCGAATGCAAACGCCGGCAGCAGCGTCACGACCAGCAGTACCATAAGAATTCTTCTTGTGGTCATCTTCTCAGCCTCCTCTCAATATTTCCGTGAAGGACAACGCCTCCATGAACGACTCAGTTCTGCGTGGTTCTGCATGCGCTGGCGCCCGTCACAGCACCAGGATGTCCGGCCGGACGAAATTCCGCCCATCGACCTCCCGTTCCACGGTGGGAAAGGTTACCGGCGGGGAGAGCATCACGGGACCGGAAGACGTGGCGAGGATTGTATCTTCGCTCTTGCAGCCGGTGATGGATGGATTCCACGCGAAACCCTGGTTCTCGCGGACGACCTCCGCCGTTGTGTGGTTCACCTTGTAATCGCGTCCGGAGTAGCCAATCGACCCACCCTGATGGTGCAGGCGGTACTCATCAGCAAAACCGGTCTCCGCGTAGAGCTCAAGCCCGCGGCGGAACGCTTCGACCGCGGGTTTCCCCGGAACGGTGTTTGCCATCATGGCGCAATCCACCAGGACGTTCGCGTCGTAGCGTCGTCTCAAATCGGGGGAAACCGGTTCAAACTGCACGAAGCGCGTAAGGGAGACGATGAGCCCCCACTTTCGGGCGTTGACGCACAACATGGCACGCTTTTCGATCGTCTGCTCGGTAGCGATTGGGTGCCGGTACCGTGAGATGCGGTCGTCGGCGGCGCAGAAGGTGGTGATGTAGTCGAGACGGTCGGCCCACAGTCGCTCCGCGAGACGGCCGACAACTTCGCATTCCCGGTCACCGGGACGAACGGTCGCGGCGGTGGCCT
>SLTF01000207.1 GCA_007130025.1 Spirochaetales bacterium
CAGCTCGCTCGGCTATACGAGTCGCGTCCCTTTCTCTCGCGAACGCCACCGATTGAGACCGATCGACTTGTGTGGCTGAGGCAGATAGTCACGCCGCTGGGCAAGGAGCACGAGTATCTGCCGAGGTTCGCCATAGCGTGATCGCAGCAGGCAGGCGGGTGATCACTGGATGCGCCGTCGTTTCACCAAGCTTTGGGGCAGATCAATCACCAAGCTCGAATTTCGAAGAGATCGTTGGGAAAGAGGATTCTCAATCCATCCATGATCGAAGCCGCAAAGTGGAAGGCGATGTCGGTGGTAATCTCCGACGGCAACTCCTCGGTATCAACACGGTTGGCTTCGGGCAACAGGATGTTTCGGATACCGCCGCGGTGGGCCGCGAGCACCTTTTCTTTTACGCCGCCGATCTGAAGCACACGACCGGTGAGGGTAATCTCTCCGGTCATGGCAAAATCCGGCTGCACCGCGATTCCACTGAAGGCGGAGACCATTGCTGCGGTCATGCTGATCCCCGCGGAGGGACCGTCCTTTGGGATGGCGCCCTCGGGGACGTGGATGTGAATGTCCTTGTCGGCAAAAAACTCTTTGGGAAGTCGAAATCGGTGACTGAACGACCGGATGAAGGAGAACGCGGCCTGTGCGCTCTCTTTCATTACATCTCCCATGCTGCCGGTGAGCCGCAGCGATCCCGTACCGGAAAACACGGCCACCTCAATTGGAAGGGTTCGGCCGCCCATCTCGGTCCAGGCAAGGCCGTTTACCACGCCAACGCGGGTCTCGCGGTAGAGCAGGTCGTTGCGAAACCGGCGCTTGCCGAGCGAACGCGTGACGGTTCGGGCGGTCACCACACGGCGAAACGGCCGGTAGGTGGCAATTCCCTCGATACGGGTTATTGAGAGGGGGGAATCGAGGGGGCTCGTATTGTTGGCTGCGGTTTCATCGCGGTTCTGGTCAATCGCTACCGGAGCGGCCGGGACCGCCTCCGGTTCATCGCGGGGTTCGGTGTCGACTACCGAGGCAAGATCCTCGGTGCCCGGATCACCGGGCGAGTTCTCGCGGTTGGGTTTCAGCAGCGGGGGCACGTCGGTTCGCGGTTCGGTTGCGGTTGCGGCTGCAACCGGCTCGGGATGGTCGCCGGTTTCTGCGTTGTCGCGTCGGTCGGCGGAGTGTACCGATACCGGTGGACGGAACCCCTTGGCCACCACCTCGCGCGCGATCTTGCGTACCACCGCAGCGATCTCCCGGTCGAGGTTTCGCACCCCGGACTCCATGGTGTAGTCGCGGATCACGGTAGTGATGGCATCGGAGCGGAAGCGGACGTCCAGCCAGGACAGCCCGTTGGCCTCAAGCTGCTTGGGAATGAGGAACGCCTCGGCGATCTTCTTCTTCTCATATTCGGTATAGCCGGGAATCTCGATCACTTCCATCCGGTCTCGCAGGGCATGGGGGATGGTGTGGAGGCTGTTTGCCGTGGTGATGAAGATCACCTCGGATAGGTCATAGGGAACCTCGAGGTAGTGATCCACAAAGGCACCGTTCTGTTCCGGATCAAGGACCTCGAGCAGAGCAGATGCCGGATCACCGCGAAAGTCGGCTCCGATCTTGTCAATTTCGTCAAGCAGGAAGACCGGGTTGCAGGTACCCACCTTCCGCATCGACTGGATGATTTTGCCCGGCATGGCGCCAACGTAGGTGCGGCGATGTCCACGGATCTCTGCCTCGTCGCGTACACCACCCAGCGAGATGCGCACAAAGCCGCGCGAAAGGCAGCGGGCGAGCGACTGCCCAAGCGAGGTCTTTCCGGTTCCCGGGGGGCCGACAAAGCAGAGGATCGGTCCGCGCAGACGCTCGGTCAACTGGCGTACGGCAATATAATCCAGGATCCGCTCTTTGGGCTTTTCCATGTCGTAGTGGTCGGCATCCAGAATCTCCGCCGCGCGGGCGAGGTCAACCTCGTCTGAACTGCGCCGGTTCCATGGAAGATCGAGTAGCCAGTCGAGGTAGGTACGCACAATTCCCGCCTCCGGCGAGATGGGCTGCAGCTTCTTCAGGCGGTCCGCCTCTTTGCGTGCGCGGGCGGCAACGGGTTCGGGAAGCTCTTCCTCTTCGATGCGGCGTGCGATTTCGCCGACGCCTGAGGGATCGTCTTCGTCCCGGCCGAGCTCGCGATGAATCTCCTTCATCTGCTCGTTGAGGAAGTAGTCGCGCTGTCCTTTTTCGAGCCGCTTGCGAACCCGAGAGTTGATCTGTTTCTTGAGGTCGAGCACTTCGCACTCGGCCTCGATCGCAACGGTCAGCTCCTGAAGCCGCCGGATCACCGATTCCTCGGCCAGCAGCTCGATTTTTTTGTCGGTAGGGATTGTGGAGTGTCCGCAGATGAGGTCAACGAGTTTGTGTGGTTCTTCGGTACGCGCCACGGTCACCGAAACCTCGGGCGGCACCTTCTTGTGCAGTGCCGCAAAGCGGGCAAAGCTGTCGCGCAGCGTCCGCATCGAGCGGTGAGCCTCGGCGTCCGCGGTCCACGCCTGTGCGATTGGTTCAACCCGGGCCCGCAGGTGCTCTCGTTCAGAGACAAAGCCGGTAATGCGGCAGCGCTGTTTGCCCTCCACCAGGAGGCGAAGCGATCCGTCGGGCAGTTTGACGAGCTGCAGGACAGTCGCGATTGTCCCGACTCGCATCAGGTCTCGCGGCTCGGGATCGGTGGGTTCGTCGGTTTTGCGGATGCAGAGCACCACGGTTCGGTCGTGCGCCATGGCGTCTTCCACCGCGGTAATGGCGCCCCGGCGTCCCGAGAGAACCGGTGCCACGGTGTGGGGGAAAACGACCGTCTCCTTCAGAGGCACAACCGGATAGTCCGGGACCCTGTTCCGCTGGAGGCCAAGTCTCATGCAGTCTTCTTGTCGCTTTCGATGATTGGCTTCTGGGTGTTGTCGATGACGTCGCGGGTAATGACGACGCGCTTCTTTCCCTTGATGGATGGAATATCGTACATGATGTCGACCATCACGTTCTCGACAATGGAACGAAGTCCGCGCGCGCCGGTCTTGCGGTTGAGCGCCTGTTCGGCGATGGCGAGCACCGCTTCGTCTTCAAAAACAATATCCACGTCGTCGAGCTTCAGCGACGCCTCGTACTGCCGGATGATGGAGTTTCGTGGCTCGCGCACGATGCGCACCAGGTCATCCACATCCAGATCGCGCAAGGTCACGTGAATAGGAAGCCGTCCGACAAATTCCGGAATCAGACCAAACTTGATGAGGTCGTCGGGATGCATGTGGGCGTAGAGCTCTTCGAGGTTCTTCTCGCGCGTTGCCTTCACGTCGGCACCGAAGCCCATGGGATGCTGCGCCACCCGTGCCTCCACGATGCGGTCGAGCCCAACGAAGGCACCTCCGCAGATGAAGAGGATGTTGCTGGTGTCGATCTTGATCATCTCCTGGCTGGGATGCTTGCGGCCGCCCTGGGGAGGGACCGAAGCGATGGTTCCCTCGATGATCTTCAGCAGCGCCTGCTGCACGCCTTCGCCCGAGACATCCCGGGTGATGGAGACGTTTTCTCCCTTGCGCGCGATCTTGTCGATCTCGTCGATGTAGATGATGCCGCGTTCCGCCGCCGACACGTCGTTTCCGGCGGCCTGGTAGAGCTTCAGAAGGATGTTCTCGACGTCTTCACCCACGTATCCGGCCTCGGTCAGGGTGGTTGCGTCCGCGATCGCAAACGGCACGCGCAGCTTGTCGGCAAGCGTTTTGGCGAGCAAGGTCTTACCGGTTCCGGTGGGTCCGATCAGCAGAACGTTGGATTTCTCGATCTCAATGTCATCTTTGAGGCGGCCGTGCTGGGTAATGCGCTTGTAGTGGTTGTAGACCGCCACCGAGAGAACGCGCTTGGCCTTCTCCTGGCCCACCACGTAGAGGTCGAGGTGTTCCTTGATCTGATGCGGGTTGGGAATGTCATCCATGAACTCCGCGGTGATGACGTCGTCTTCGTCGTCGAGGATTTTCTTGCAGACGTGGACACACTCATCGCAGATGTAGACTCCGGGGCCGGCAATGAGCCGACGCGCGAAGTCAGAGCTCTTTCCGCAGAAGGAGCACGCCTTGGTGGAGTCGTTCTTTTGTTTGGCCATGACTACCTCGTCAGCACCCGGTCTACTATCCCATATTCTACACTCTCCGGCGCAGACATGAAATAGTCGCGTTCGAGGTCGCGTTCGATCACGTCAACGCTCTTTCCGGTGTGCTGGGCGAAGTATCCGATAATCAGCTTCTTCAACCGCACGATCTCACGCGCCTGAATGCCGATGTCGGTTGCCTGGCCCTGAACCCCACCCCAGGGCTGATGAATCAGAATCCGGGACGAGGGGAGGGCGAGACGCTTGCCGGGAGACCCCGCTGCGAGGAGCATGGCACCCATGCTTGCCGCCTGGCCCATGCAGATCGTCTGAATGTCGGGCTTGATGTACTGGATCGTGTCGTAGATGGCCAATCCCGCGGTGACCGATCCACCGGGAGAGTTGATATACAGATTGATGTCTTTTTCCGGATCCTGGCTCTCGAGGAAGAGCATCTGAG
>SLTF01000405.1 GCA_007130025.1 Spirochaetales bacterium
GCGAGGTCTGAACAAAGAGCACCTCCTGCGTCACCGCGGCAACCGGTGCGCGCTCCATGACCGTTCGAGTGTCTTCGGCGACCTCGTCTCGCAGTTCCCGGATTCGCTCCGTCCGTTCGGCGATCTCCTCCTGCTCGCGTTCGACCTGCTGCTCCGCTTCTTCTACTTCGCGTTCGCGCTCAGCAACCCGCGCTTCGCGCTCGACACGCTCAGCCTCGCGACGGGCAGCCTCTTCAGGAGGATCCTCCCGCTGTTCGGCTTCGCGCCGCTCTTCTTCAATGGCCCGCCGCTCCTCAGCAATCTCACGACGAACCTCTTCTACCTCGCGCTCGCGCTCAGCTACCCGCTCTTCGTCTCGTTGGACCGACTCCTCGGCAAGATCGATGATCTCCCGACGCGGCTCGAGGCCCATATCGTCCCGTTCCCGCAGCTCTTCGATCACGCGATCATCGGTGAGCGCCAGAGGATCAACCAGGCCGGCGCCGCGCAAAGGCACCACCATGCGGGTACGTCCCGGCCAGTCGCGGTACAGCGTAGAGATCCCCGCGTTCTCCGCCGAAAGATGCTGCATGACGACGCGCTTATACCGTCCGCTGAAGAATGCCATATCACCGCGGTAGATAGCGTTGTAGATGGTAACAAACTCAGCCAGCACGGCCGCCTGGGAACTCCGGTACCCGTATGCCTGCTCAAGATACGCAGCCAGAATACGACGAACGTTATTGATGTGATCGACGCGGGCTTCAGGAAGGATCACCATGATGTCGGCATCCAGGCCCACGAGCACGTCGGGATCAACCGCATTGATGATCCGGTACCGGTTTGCCAGGATGAAGTCCGAGCCGGGCCGCAGACCCGCGGCCAGACTCACCCCGATGCCACGAATGGCATCGATGGTGTCGATCCGTTCGTACGGCCCCTGGTAATTCTGAAAAACCACGGTGCGCGTGATCTGCCGCTCAAGCTCCTCACGATCCACCCCCTGCTGAGCGAACAGCACAACCGGAAGAACGAGCAACCCTATCAGAAACGCGTATGTGCGGTATCTCATCCCTTGAGTATAGCGTCCGGAAACAGTTTTTGCTACTCGAGGGTACGCACCGCGAGCGCGGCAGCGGCACGTACTCGGGCAGGTATCCGCACGGAAGCGCTCATTCCAACCAACGTTTCACGCGCCGCAATCCGCACCTCGGTTCGATTATACCGTCCCACGCTCGCCAACGTCGCCACCGCATCCAGACCGACCTCGGATGCGAGCGGCAATCCTTCCCGCTGAACAAACGCGGATACGGCGGTGACCACATCTCCATCCGGATCGGACTCAATCGCCCCCATCATCGAGAGAATTGCCGACTGCATCAGCGGCACCGATTCCGTCTGGAGAAGTCGGGCAAACCTCGCGGACACGGTGTGATCGCCAAGCTCGCCGAGCAACACCATCGCCCGTTCGCGTTCCGGCGGTGCCACCGGCGTACGTCCCCGTCCCACCGGCCCGCCCATCGCCATCGATACGAGCAGCTCCACCACGTAGACATACGCCGTCCCCACCCGCCCTTCGGCCACTCGTGCCTCAATGTCCACGAGCGCGCGCCTCTGCAACTCCGGACTGTCCGAACTCGCTGCCTGCTCCAGAAAAATGAAGTCGAGGACGTTTCGATACGCGTCAATTGATCGCCCCTGGTAGAAGGGAGATACCCCGGTACCGCCCGGACCGCCGCGAGGATGCCCCCACAGCGCGGGGCGCGGGCCGGCCTGGGCGCAGGAGTGCACGCACCACCCGTGAAGCACCCAGTCGTCGCCGGCGGTCACCACACGCCCACCGCGCGTGATCCCCACGTGCTGAATTGCGGCGGGGCGCCCCGTGAAGTGATCGGCCAGCAGCCGTCCCTCCCGGTCCAGAACCACCAGACGCCCGTCGGAGGTTCCCGAATAGATCGCACCTTCATCCGTCAGGGCCGCCGCGGTGATCCGAGTTCCCGGCGGTCGAGCCTGCCAGCGTGTGGTTCCAGTGGTTGAGACCGCGAGAAGGAATCCGTCGTCCGTTCGAACCACCAGACCTTGGGATCCGTCCAGCAAGACATCGCGAACGGGGGATTCGGACGGCCGTTGCGACCAGAGCAGCGAACCGTTCGGTGAAATACCGTGAAGACCTCCGGCGCGATCGCCGGCAAACAACCGTTCGCCTGCCGCGAGCGCCGTAACCGGTGCGGGAAACCGGTGCAGCCGGCGACGGGTTCCCAGCACGTCAAACGCGGTCAGCGAACCGTCATCGGTTGCCACGACGAGCAGTCCTCCTTCCGTGACCACGGGGGTGGCCGTCACCGGTGCGGCCATCTGAACGGCCCACACCGCCGCTCCGCGAACGGTTCGCGCCGTCACCGCTCCGTTGCGCCACACCACGTACACAACCCCGTCCGGCGAAGGAATCACCGAAACCGGGGCATCGGGCCCGGCAATCGACCAGCGAACCCTTCCCGCCGGGGTGATTGCCGTAACGACATTGGGGTTGAGACCCAGGTACGCAGACCCGTCGCGTCCCGCGGCAACCGTGGTTGCCGGCAATCGTTCCAGATCGGTTCGCCACAGCCGCTCGCCGGTACCGGCGAGCGCGTACAGCCTCCGGTCCTCCCCGGCAAACAACATACGCCCATCCCGGGTCCAGACCGGTGGTCCACTCAGCCGTCCGGCTGGAACGTGGGTCCACGACGAGATCAGCGTCAAGGAGGCGGCGCTATCCTGAGCGGAAACTGGGGCAACGGGAAGTGACGCAGGAAGAACGAGCAGTACCCAGGGAAGGAACACGGCACCGGCACGATAGCGGCGACGTCTTTCGGGCTGTCTGGTGCGTTGATTCACGCAGAATCCTCCCCTGTTCCCGGCATACATTGGCGAACTCACGGCAAACTTTTTCGCGTCATTCTACCAAAATATATCTGATTGGGTTATACTCTGGCGAGAGAGAACGCCGCGCGTCCTGTCCCCCTTCACCGCGCAATCGGGGGGTAGCCGGTGATGGTCAAGGAGAAGAATGTGGGCACAACAAAACTGGCAAGTCAACCAACGATCAAACGGTTACCGTCGTACCTTCACGTCATAGAAGCCGCTCAGCGGGAAGGCAAAGAGTACATCTCGGGAACCGTCATTGCGGAGGAACTCGGGCTGGAGCCAATTCAGGTGCGAAAAGACCTCGCGGTTACCGGCATTGTGGGAAAACCGCGGATTGGGTTTCCCGTGAACAACCTGATCCGCGCCATCTATACGTTTCTGCAGTGGGACCGGGACAATCGCGCGGTTGTGGTAGGAGCCGGAAATCTCGGTACCGCCCTGATGGGATATCGGGAGTTCAATCGTCGCGGGATGTCGATCGTCGCCGCGTTCGACCTGGACAAGAAAAAGATCGGAAAGAAGATGCACGAAACCGAGGTGTTCTCACTCGGGCAGATTTCAGAAAAGCTCAAAGAGCTTCGCGCGGATATCGCAATTCTGACCGTGCCTTCCAGCCATGCTCAGGCGGTTACCGACCTTCTGGTCAAGTCGGGAATCCGCGCAATCTGGAACTTCACCAACATCAAGATCAAGGTGCCAAAGTCCGTAATTGTCCAGAAAGAAGATCTTTCGTCGGGGTACGCCGTTCTCTCGGTGAAGATGCGGCTCCTTGCCGCCGTAAGCTGACCGCTACGGATCACGATACCGGATGTCCACCGACCGAATATCCTATCACACCGAGCTCCTGACCAATCGGCTGAAAAAGCGATGGAAGCACCTCTGGAAATGGGCACGCCGAAACGGCGTGACCTGCTTTCGCGTGTATGATCGGGACATCCCCGAGATTCCGATCAGCGTAGACGTGTACGATCGCTATCTTCACGTGAACGAGTACCCGGGACCGAAGGAGCTCGAAGCGCCCGACGCAGCCGAGTGGAGCGAAGCAATTCGTGACACCGCCGCCCGCGTGCTGACCATCGCTCCTGAACGCGTATTCTGGAAGCGCCGGGAACCGCAGAAGGGCAATCTTCAGTACGAGAAGGTCGATGCCGGTGGGCGACGGGTTCCCGTTTCGGAGGGTGGATATACCTTCTTGGTCAATCTGTCGGACTATGTGGACACCGGCCTCTTCCTCGACCACCGCGTCACCCGCGGCCTTGTGGGGTCCCTCTGCAGCGGGAAGCGGTTTCTCAACCTGTTCTCGTACACCGGGTCGTTCACCGTATATGCAGCCGGAGGTGGGGCCCGTTCGACGGTATCGGTGGATACGTCGAACACCTACAACGAGTGGGCGGCCGAGAACCTGCGCGTCAACGGTCTGCTTGCACCGTTTCATCGATTCGAGCGGGAAGACGTTGGCCGTTTTCTGGAGCGCGAGTCGCGAAGCACCGCTGGGCGGTACGACCTTATCGTTATGGATCCTCCAACCTTTTCAAACAGCAAGAAGATGGAAGGCACACTGGACATTCAGCGCGATCATCCCGCCCTGCTTCGGCTGGCCTGCCGGCTGCTGGCTCCGTCAGGGATGCTTTTCTTCTCTACCAACCTGCGATCGTTCAAGTGGACGGCCGAGCTCAGGGA
>SLTF01000326.1 GCA_007130025.1 Spirochaetales bacterium
GACCGGATCTACGCGATGTGGAAGGAGCGCGGCTATTTCGCCCCGCCGGATCCGGCGAAGATCACGCCCGACCAGAATCCGTTTGTCATCGTCATACCTCCCCCCAACGTCACCGGCGTGCTCCACATGGGGCACGGTCTGAATAACAGCCTGCAGGACGTGCTGATTCGCTACTACCGCATGCTCGGCCGTCCGACGCTCTGGGTTCCCGGTACCGACCACGCGGGTATTGCGACGCAGAACGTGGTAGAGAAGAAGCTGCGCGAGCGCGGCACCAACCGGCGCGAACTCGGCCGCGAGCGGTTTGTGGAGGAGACCTGGAAGGTCAAGGATGCCCACCACGCCATCATTACCAGGCAGCTGGAGAAGATCGGGGCCTCGTGCGACTGGAACCGCGAGCGCTTCACCCTCGATGAAGGACTCTCCGCCGCCGTGCGCGAAGTCTTCGTGTCGCTCTTTGAGCGTGGGCTGATCTACCGGGGCAACTACCTCATCAACTGGTGCAGCTCCTGCGGAACCGCGCTCTCCGACGACGAGGTGGAACACACCGAGGTGAACGGGCGGATGTATCATTATTATTATCCGCTCGCCGACGGTTCGGGGCAGGTGGAGATTGCCACCACGCGACCCGAGACCATGCTCGGGGATACCGGCCTTGCGGTCAATCCAAAAGACCCGCGCTACGGGCATCTGGTTGGCAAGCGCGCGGTTCTGCCGTTGGTGGGCCGCGAGATCCCCATTGTTGCAGACAGCTACGTATCGATGGAGTTTGGTACCGGCGTGGTCAAGGTGACCCCCGCCCACGATCCCAACGACTGGGAAATCGGCCGGCGACACGAGCTCGAGGCGGTCAACATCCTCAACCCCGACGGCACGCTCAACGACAACGTCCCCGAGGCGTACCGAGGCCTGTCGGTTCTCGAGGCGCGCAAAGCGGTGATTCGTGACGTGCAGGCGGCGGGGCTCTTCATTCGCGATGAAGAGCATCGTCACCAGGTTGGTCACTGTTACCGGTGCAATACCCGAATCGAGCCCTTTCTCTCGGACCAGTGGTTTGTCAGGATGAAGCCGCTCGCCGAGAAGGCGCTGGGCGCGTGGCGGCGCGGTGAGGTGCAGTTTTACCCGCAGCGCTGGGAAAACACCTATACCAACTGGCTGGAGAACATCCGCGACTGGTGCATCTCGCGTCAGCTCTGGTGGGGGCACCGGATTCCCGTCTGGTACGACGACGAGACCGGCGAGATGATTGTCTCGCGCACCGATCCCACCGAGGATCCCGCCAACGCGGGGCGGCAGCTGCGGCAGGACGAAGACGTGGTGGATACCTGGTTTTCGTCGTGGCTCTGGCCCTTCTCAACCCTGGGGTGGCCCGATCAGACCAGGGATCTCGCCACCTTCTACCCAACCACCTCGCTGGTGACGGGGTACGACATCATCTTTTTCTGGGTGGCTCGCATGATCATGGCGGGCATGGAGTTCATGGGGAAGGCGCCCTTTCGCGACATCTACATCACCGGACTGGTGCGCGACAAACAGGGCCGCAAGATGTCCAAATCGCTGGGCAACGGCATGGATCCTCTCGATATCGTGACGCGCTTTGGCGCGGATGCGCTGAAGTTCACGCTCGCCTTTCTGGCGGCGAAGGGGCAGGATATTCTGCTCGACGAGGAAGACTTTCACTTCGGCAGCAAGTTTGCGAACAAGATCTGGAACGCCTCGCGCTATCTGCTGATGAACCTCGAAGGCCGCACCCTCCTGCCCCGTGATGAGATCGCGCTGCAGCCCATCGATCGATGGATCTTCCATCGACTGAACGAGGCGGTGGCCGAGACCCACCGTGCCATGGAGGCGTACCGCTTCAACGATGCGAGTAACTCCGGCTACGAGTTCTTCTGGAACGATTTCTGCGACTGGTACATCGAAGCATCCAAACTCTCGCTCTATAGCGACGATGAGGCCGAGAAGGATCGGGCGGTGAGTCTCTTGATGTACGTGCTGGAGGAGAGTCTGCGGCTGTTGCACCCCTTTTTGTCGTTCATCACCGAAGAGATCTACCAGAAACTGCCGCAGTTCCCCGAACTGCGGTCGGAGAGCATCATCGTGGCGCCCTATCCGCGGGTACGGGACGATCGAAGTGCGCCCGACGTTGCCCGCGATGTGGCCGCGCTCCAGGAGCTGGTGCGCGCGGTGCGAACCCTGCGCAGCGAGTTCACCATTCCACCCTCGCGCGAGATCACGGTGCACGTGCGAACCGAATCGGGCTTTGTCTCGGCGGCCTTTCTGCAGCAGCAGGAGCCCCTGATTCGCATGCTCACCACCGCTGACCGCCTGACCTTCTCGGAGGCAGCTCCCGGCGAATCGGGCAGTATTGCCGCGGTGGGGACCGGTTTCGAGGCCTACGTCTTCATTCGTGATGTGATCGACGTTGCCGCAGAGGTGGGGCGTTTGACCAGGGCGGTCGAGAAGACCCGCGGACAACTGGTGGCAAGCGAGAAAAAACTGGGCAACGCCGGCTTTCTGGAGAAGGCCGGTGAGGAGATCGTGCAGAAGGAGCGGGAGAAACGCGACGAGCTCGCGCGCCGCATCGAGAAAATGTCCGGATACATCGCGGAACTGTCCGGATAGCATCCGAGTGAGATCGGGAGGAGGCAGACGATGAAACAGAACGGCGAACGGAAGCGACGGGCGCAGGCTCGTCTGGTTGCAATTGCCATGCTGCTGGTGGTGGGCTTCACGGGCTGCGGTACCCTGGACGCCGTGATGTCCGACGCATTGGGCACCGCGCTCTCCCGACCTGCCGAGCGCATGCTCGCCGATATCGCCGGCTTGACTGATGCGCTCGCCTTCCAGCTGACGTTTACCCAGGTCTTTTTTCTGGGTGGGTATGGCGCAGGGTACGATGACTTTGCCGAGGGTGAGGGAACCACGTGGCAGATCAGGTCGCGAGAGGGTCGTGACTCCAGCGTGGTGAACGCCGAACGCGCTCTGCTTCGCCGGAATGCCGACGGCACTTCGTGGTGGTACCTTCGCTACGAGTCCGACGAGAGCGAGCTCGAATACGAGGCTCGTATCGACGCCGAGTTTCGCGTGATGGAAGTCTATTTTCGTGATCCCGACACCGGCGAGGTCCGCCACCGGGTGTTCGACCATCCCGAAATCGAGTCTGACGACGATGAAGAGGCGTGGGACGGTGAGTACGACGACGACTTCGTTGCCACCGAAGATGATTTCCGTGACTACCGCCGAGAGCGCGTTCGGATCACCGTGGGTGCCGGAACCTTTGATGCCGACCACATCGTCTATGACTATCGTGACGAAGAGAGCAGCGAAGAGTTTGAGTACCACTGGTGGGTGAGCGATCAAGTCCCCGGCGAACTGCTCAAGTACGAGTGGATCAGCGCCACCGAGGGCACAACCCTGAGCGGAGAGCTGATGCAGATCCGGCGGGATTACCGTACCCGCTTTGGCGCGTACTGACGGTTCTCAACGTGCGGTTCAGGTGCTGATCCGCACGTCGTCCACCAGGTATCGTTTCTCGCAGTAGCTGCACCGTACGCGAATATGTCCGTCACCGTTCTGAGGACTGGTGACAAAGTGCGTGGTGATGTGCTCCACGTTGGTCACGCAGGCGGGGTTGGGGCAGAGGATCAGCCCTGCAATGGCCGCCGGGATGGAAACGGGGATCTTTTCGGCGATTTCGTATTCGCGGATGATCGAGATTGAAGCCATGGGCGCGATCAGCGCGATGCTGTTGGCCTCATCGGTGGACAGCTCGTGCTCCTCGATCTTGATGAGGTCTTTGCGGCCGTGTTTCCGGCTCCCCAGGTTCATGCCGACGAGCATCTGGGATCCGTGAATCTTCAGAATTTCGGCTACCTGCCACGCCTTCCCCGCGGGGATGTGGTCGATGACCGTTCCATTTCGGATTGCGTCAACTTTGAGCTGCTTCATTCGGTTCCCTCCACTCCCAGCAGTTGAGCCAGGATCGCCTGTCGTATCGGAACGCCGTTCGCGGCCTGCTGGAAGTAGTAGGCGTGGGTGGTGCGATCAACCCCGGTGCTGACTTCGTTTACCCGGGGCAGGGGATGGAGGACTCGCATGGTCGGTTGTGCTCCTTCCAGTACCGCGGGGGTGATGACGTAGCTGTTTTTCACCCGTTCGTACTCCTCAGGGTCCACAAAGCGCTCACGCTGAACGCGGGTTACGTACATGATGTCCAGCTCCGGCACCACACCGTCGAGACTGGTGAGTTCCCGATACGATACCCCTGCATCCCGGAGATCCTCGAGCAGGTACGAGGGGAGGGCGAGGTGCTGCGGCGAGATAAAGGTGAAGCTCGGTTTGAACTCGCTCAAGGCTTGAACCAGCGAGTGAGCGGTCCGCCCGAATTTGAGGTCTCCCACCAGCGCAATCGACAGGCCATCCAGACGCCCCTGCGTCTTGATAATGGAATAGAGATCCAGCAGCGCCTGCGTGGGATGTTGATTGGCCCCGTCTCCGGCGTTGATCACGGGGATGTCTACCACCTCGGAGGCGTAGCGCGCGCTACCCTCTACCGCGCTTCGA
>SLTF01000457.1 GCA_007130025.1 Spirochaetales bacterium
CCTGGGTCAGATCAATCACGGTAATCCCCGTCAGTACGTTCATGGCTCCTCCTGTCGCGGTGGCGCAATGGTCAGATGATCGCAATTGTACTACAATGCGGGAGCAAACAGGAGAGAAGCTATGCAATTCCCCGGAATAATCATCGGAGATCGCCATCTTCTGCGCCGAATTGTCAGCGAGGAAGACACCGCCGGCAACTACTGGAACACCAACGTCGGGCAGCTGCTGTCAACTCCGAGCCTTGTTGCGATGATGATCGAGGCGTGTACCGAGCTGGTCGATCAGCGACTTCCCGACGGATTCATGTCCGTGGGAAAGAGCGCACAGGTTGTGCACGAGGCGCCGACCGTTCTCGGGGCAACCGTCACCATGACCGTTGAGATCCAGGCGTTTGACGGCTACCATATCCGTCTCCGCATGGAGGCGCACGACGAGTCAGGC
Organism: Spirochaetales bacterium; assembly: GCA_007130025.1. Classification (GTDB taxonomy): domain Bacteria; phylum Spirochaetota; class Spirochaetia; order DSM-27196; family PWMO01; genus PWMO01. The sequence continues at coordinate 443 of SLTF01000457.1, forward strand.
CTGATCAGCACCGGCGTGCACGAACGCTCCATTGTCAACGCCCAGTGGATGCGGTTGAAGATCACCCGCAGACTGACCGACCGGATATAGCCCGGCGTTGCCCGTTTTCTGCCACGAAGCTTGGTGAAATCGAGATAAGGCCGTGTTTCTGCCTTGACGGGAAGATCTTGTCGCGATATAATTTATTTCTTACTGAGAAAAACTAATTCGGTTGTCACAGCGACTCACGCATGAACTGGAATGAAGAGGATCGTATGCCCGCACCAAAAATTGTAATCATTGGCGCCGCGAGTGCCGTGTTCGGCCAGCGTGCCCTGTCTGCCATTTTTCGCTCCGAGCGCCTGCGCGGATCGACCGTCGCCCTCGTGGATATCGATGAGAAAGAGCTCGACTCCATGACCCGGCTGGCGGAGGTGATGAACCGGGAGTGGGGCTCGGGCTGCGCAATTTCCAGCGCCACCAACCGGCGTTCGGTGCTCGCCGATGCGGACTTCGTGATTGCCTCGGTTCAGGTGGGGCCGCGCGAAGAGGTGTGGGAGAAGGACTGGTCCATCCCGCTGCAGTATGGTATCCGCCAGCCCTACGCGGAGAACAGCGGCCCCGGCGGGCTAGCACACACCGCGCGCAACCTTCCCCTCATCATGGACATTGTCCGCGACATGGAAGAGCTCTGTCCGCACGCGTGGTTCATGAACTACGTCAACCCGCTTATTCGCCTTTCGCTCGGCGTGCACCGCTACTCGTCCATCAAGGTCGTGGGGATGTGCCACCAGCTGCTGTGGGGCTACGCCATGGCGGCCGCCATTCTGGCCGACCGCTTTGGCATCGACGTTCCGCCCGATGTGCGGATCGACACCAACCACGAGCATCGTCATTTCCGCGAGCCACTGATGAAGGCGGGTCTTGAGTTTCTTGACATCAAGGCCGCAGGTATCAACCACTTCTCCTGGGTCTACGACATCCGCGACAAGGCAACCGGCGAGGACCTCTATCCGCTGCTGCGCGATCGCTGGCTGAGCGATGAGAAGGCGGGGCTTGAGCCGCTCTCGCGTGAGGTGTTTCGGATCTTTGGCCTGATGCCGACTCCCAGCGACAGCCACCTCTGCGAGTTCCTGCCCTGGGTTCACGATCCAATCAAAAAACCGTGGGAGAAGTACGGCCTGCATACCCAGAGCTGGAAGGGAAACTACGCGCGTCGCGCGGAGCGGCGCGAGCTGACCCGGGCCATTGTTGACGGACGCGAATCGGTGGAGAAGCTGCGCGATCTGCGAAGCGAAGGCGTGCCGGAAGTCATCGAAGGCGTGCACTTCGACCTCAACACCTTCATCCATCAGTTGAACCTTCCCAACGACGGGCTGATTCCCAACCTCCCGGCGGACGCCATCGTTGAGGTGCCCGGCATCTCGTCGGGTCTCGGGGTGTGCGGCCTCAACATGCCGCCGCTTCCCGAGCCAATCGCGGAGCTGTGCCGACGCGAGCTGGCCTATAGCTCGCTGGTGGTTGACGCCTCTTACCACGGCGACCGCGATCTGGCACTGCAGGCGCTCCTGCTCGATCCAACGGTCAATGACATCGACACCGCGCGGGACGTGCTGAATCATCTGCTGCGGGAGTTCGCACAGTATCTCCCCCAGTTTGCTCAATGACCGAAGTCCATTCCCTGGCGACCGACGTCGACCAACTGCTCTCCCCAGAGCGTCTCTCGGATCTCTCGGGCCATACCGTCACCGATGTTGCGCTTACGCCCATTACGCCTCCATTTGCCAAGTCCGGCAGTGCCTTGCTGCAGGTGACCACCAACGCAGGGACCGGGCCGCGATTTGTGCTCAAGCGGGTGAACGTGCATCGGGACTGGCTGATGCGCGCCACCGAGGACCTCCGGTGCCGTTCGGTGACGCTCTGGCAGTACGGTCTGCTCGACCGGTTGCCGGATTCTATTGATCACGGAGTCCTTGCGTGCGCTCGAGACGGTGAGGGATATGCCCTGCTGATGAGCGACTTCGGTGGACGGTTGATGTCGAACACGCCGTTCTCAACCGAATGGAATCACCGGTTTCTCTTTGCCATGGCGGGGATGCACGCTGCCTTTCTGGAGGGCGAGAATGACCCGTCCGCCGGTGAGCCCCCGCAATCCCGCGAACGGACTCCCGGTGGGCAGCCGTTTCTTGCCGCGCCGGAGCTCGGCCTGTGCGAGTTGCGTCACGTTTACCAGATGTTTTCGCCGACGGTGGGCGAGCGGGAGGCCGGCGGCGTGGACGAAGTGCCCCAGCGCATCCTCGAAGGGTGGAGGGCGGTACGCGCGGTGGTTCCCCCCGACGTGGTTCGCATCGTTGAGCCGCTGGTCGCTGATCCCACACCGCTCTGCCGCGCTCTTGCGCGCTACCCACAGACCCTGGTGCACGGCGACTACCGTCATTCCAACCTGGGGTGTGGAGCGGACGAAGAGAGCGTCATTCTTCTGGATTGGCAGCTCGCAACCCGCGCAACTCCGTCGGTTGAGCTGGGGCGCTACCTGGGAGCAAACTCCGCACTGTTGCCGGGAGCCAAGGAGGAGAGCCTGCGGTACTATGCGGCCGCTCTTCAGCGCCACCTCGGCAGCGACGCAGAGCTCTGGTGGTGGCCGGACCAGCTCGCCCTCGGCCTGCTTGGAGGCTTCGTCCAGGACGGGTGGGCGATTGTGCTCAAGGCCACAACCTGGGACGTCGGTGCAGAGGCGCGTGAGCACTGGAAGGCGGATCTGGCCTGGTGGTGTGACCGCGTGCGGGACGGAGCTCGGCTGCTCTGAGTACGTCACCTTGAGCGAGGCGCTTTGGGCCACCTCGACTCCCGGGGCACCCTGCGTCAGACCGTTGCCGCGATCTCGACCCGGTTTCGACCGCTCTGTTTCGCCCGGTACAGTGCGGTGTCCACCCGGCTGAGCAGGGCCTCGGCAGTCTCGCCCGGGTGGTATTCGGCAACGCCAATACTCAGCGTTCCCACCGGTACACCGCGCCACCGATCCGCGTGGGTCGCGTCGCCAACCGCCTTCCGCAGTTTTTCGGCGAGCTCTACGGCTCCCTCGATGCCGGTTCCCGAGCAATGAATAATGAACTCTTCTCCACCCCAGCGGGCGGCGACGTCGGTGCCCCTGCTGTTTGTTGTCATGATATTCGAGACCGCCTGGAGAATGCGGTCGCCCTCCGGATGGCCCAGATCGTCGTTGATTCGCTTGAAATTGTCGATGTCGGCAAGCAGAAGCGAGAAGGTTCCTCCGTAACGCGTTACCCGTTCGATTTCCTCGCGAAGCGTTGTCTCCAGCGAGCGCCGGTTGCGTAACCCGGTGAGCTGATCGGTGGTGGAGAGCGTCTCCAGCATATCAATTGACTCTTCCATGGAGAGGGTGAAGCGGCTGACTGCGTCCGCGATCAGCGCAACCTGATGGCCCGGTTGCTTCATCAAGGGGCCGAACGATGCGCGCACTTCGGCGAAGGTTTCCCGCCCGCCTGACAGCTTGACCAGTCCCTCGATGAGTCGCGCGTACGGGCGCAGATAGGCTCGAAGGATGAATGCCAGTACCGCCGGCAACCCCAATGCGAGCAGTACGATAAACGCGATAAACCGCAGTTGCAGATCGCGGAGGCGCTGCACGTACTCGTCTTCGAAAAAAAGTACCGATGCGCGAAGCGGGATTACCGACTCCAGATCATACCGAAACGCCATATCGGAAGAGCTGCGAACGCGATCGGACTCCGTGTGCGAGGAAAACATGAACTCCTCAAACTCAATGAGCACTCCAGCACCGGTCCCGCGCGCAAGCCGGAACATCAGTTCATCGCTCAGCGCGACTCCCACAACAATGGTGCCAATGAGCAGCTCGTCGTAGAGCAGAACCGGCTGCGCGATCGAGAGGTAGAGGTCGTCGTCGAGAACAAAGAACCCGCGAATCTGTCTGCCGGTGAGCGCAAGCGATACCGGTTCCTGTGTAGAGAGGTCATCTGAGAAGCGAAACTGTTCGTCCGAGCGCGAGAGCACAATCCCCCGGCTATCGGTGAAGAGCACCCGGGAGACAAACGGCGTGTGAAACAGCTCGCTCCACTGCTGCAGAAAGTTTACGTCCGAGGCAAGAACCGC
>SLTF01000225.1 GCA_007130025.1 Spirochaetales bacterium
AGGAAGGATCTCGGTCCCACCACCTGGGGAAACCGTCCGGTGATGCGAAGGAGGTCAACGTCAAACAGATAGGCGCGATCATCGGTGACCGTATACCCAGCGGACGCGGCAAACGAGAGCGATCGTGCGCCGTCTAACTGGGAGAGTCCGCTGCTCCAGATACCGGTTTTCAGTTTCTGAGTCAGACGCGCCTCTTCGTACCATTCGCTGAAGGCGCCCTGAGTGGTGTTGTCGATGGTGACACCCCACTCCCAGTCCCAAGCCGGTGCGGACACAATCGACATCCCAGCCAGCAGCAGACCAATCAGAGTAGTGCGCTTCATAGCCGTTCCCCGTCGCGGTAGGCAATCGCCCGCGCGAGAATTCGAACCGACCGTTCACCGGAAAGCGTCATGGAGGAGTACGCGTTCCCTTGTACCACACGGCCGGCCACCAGCTCCCGCGTTGCGTAGCGGGGTCCCGGCATGAGCCGGTAGAGAATGCCTCCCTCAAGATCCAGGAGCCGCATCAGAAGAAACGAGTACTCGCCAAGTGAAATCGCTTCGTCGGGTGCGCGGTGTGCAATGCCGTACCCCAGGGCTTCCAGCCCTGCCACACTTTCTCCGCCGGTCGCGGAGTCGGCGATGCGGTCGGTGGCCCTGAGCGCCAGCCACGCAGCCGAACCATAGGAGAGCTCCGACTCGGCGAGGATCTGATCCAGCATATCATTGGATTGGGCGCCAACGGGATGAATCATCCCGATCAGGCCGCAGGCGAGCACGGCGCCAAGAAGAAGCGCCCGCACAGATGAAGTCACCATCGCATGCTCCTTGAGGTTTATCTCAGTCTACCGCAGGTTGGCCGTAGCCGCAAGTTATTTGATATTTCTTGCTAATTAACCTTAGTGGACTAGTAAACAACCCGTGTGTTCCAAAGCCTGTGTATTTTTCCGTGCGCCGGTTGTCGCCCGCCGCCCACCGGCGCTATCATGCAAACTGTCACCAGGGAGGAAGTCATGATCCGAACCGCCGTTCTTGTTGTCTGGGCACTCGGTATCGCTGCCCTGCCGCTCGCGGCCGACACCGTCGCCGAACTCGATCGCCTGCACGAGGCAGACCGGCACGAGCAGATCGTTTCCCTTGTCAACGCCCAATTCGCTGCCGCGCGCACCGACACCGAGCGGGTGGCCCTGCTCTGGCGGCTCTCCCGCGCCCAGCTTACCCTCGCCGATTACGGGCGGTGGCAGGGCCGGATGAGTGACGCCGAGGCGATGGAACTGCTGCAAGAGGCGGAGGCAAACGCGCAACGCGCGATTGAGCTGGATTCCCGCGCTGCTGAGCCGTGGTTCTGGAAGGGTGCGGCCATGGGGCTTCGGGGACAGATTCGCGGCGTGTTGAACTCGCTGTTCATGGCCTCCGACGTACGCGACCACGCGGTCGAAGCGATCAACCGCAACGACCGCTACGGCGAGGCGTACTATCTTCTGGGACAGCTGTTTCGCGAACTCCCCGGCAGGCCCTTGTCGTTCGGAAACCGGGATGCCGCGGTTTCGCTGCTGCGCAAAGCGGTAGCCCTTCACGAGCGGGAGTATCGTGACGGCGTCGTAGGTGTGCGATACTTTGACAACTACACCCAGCTGGCCGATGCCCTCTGGCGGCGCAATAATTCCGCGGACCGACGCCGCAGAAACCACGCCCAAGCCGCGGACCGGTATCGCAGCGCTTCAACACCCCTTGAACGAGGCAGCACCTTCGAGGGTTCGCAGCCACTTCCGCCGGGCAGCGACCGGGAAGAGGCGGTCAGACTGGTGGAGATGGTGGTTCGCGAACTCTCGCAGGTATCAGAGCCAACAACCCGCGACCGCAAAGACCTGGAGTCCGCGCGGAAGCTACTGTCCGACTGGCGCTGAGTCCGGCGGCCGGTCGGCCTGAGGGCGATCGGCCACTACGCAAACCCGGCCCGGAGGCAACTGAACAATGTGCGTGCCGGGGCCCCACGGGCTCGAACTCATGAGATTGCGCAATTCTTCCGGACGAAACCCCTTCTTGATCGAGGTTTCACCGTCTTCCCGGGCGAAGCTGTTTCGCAAGAACAGCGCGGCGAAGAGCCGGAATCCCACCAGAGAGGCGTTGGAGCGCAACAGGTCGTTGGCGATGAAGCGACGGGCACCGGTATCGTATACCGCCTGCAGGAGCGACGGAAACGCTTCGTCCGGTACGTGGTGGAGCACGTGGTTGCAGATGACGTAGTCGTACGCTCCCAGCGATTCTCCAATTTTCACCTGAACGACGTCGATCAGCGGTTCCGACGCGCACCAGCGTCGCGCGCACGCAACAACGCGCGGGTCGTGGTCGGCCGCGGTCACCCGCACCCGCAGGCCCCTCTTTCGAGCCCGAGCCACCAACCATCGCGCGATGTCACCGCCACCGGCCCCCAGATCGAGCACGCGATACCCGCGCCCGGGCTCCAGGTCGTTCAGCAGATACCGGGTCAGCACCGTCCCGCGGCGCGAAAGCAGTGTGTTTACCAGAATCAACTGTCGCAACGTGCGCTCCAGAGCGGCGGCATCGCTCTGCGGATCATCCATCAGCTCACGCTCGGTAGAGCGCCGCGCAGGGTACCATGCCACCGGGTTATCCCCGTGTGAGGGTCATGCGAGCCGACTCGATGGTGAGGCCGGGGCCAAAGGCAACGGCAAAAACCGAACCTTCCGCCTGCCGTTCCAGCATGCGCTTGAGCACAAAGAAGATAGTGGCGGAACTCATATTGCCGTAGTCGCGCAGCACCGCAAAGGAGTCCTCAAGCGCGGCCGGCTCCAGCTCCAGAGCGGTGGCAACCCGATCCAGGATGGCCCGCCCGCCGGGGTGGATGGCCCACCAGGCTGTCTCACCCGCCGGCGCGTCGTTTGCCATGGTGTCGCGAACAATCGCTGCAATATCACGCTTGATCAGGCGAGGGACATACGCGGAGAGACGCATGTCAAACGCAATATCTCCGAGGCGCCACGTCATGGCCGAATCGCTTTCAGCCAGTATTCGCGAGAAGAACCGGTCGAGCCGAAGCGCGGTCCGTCCCGTGGGGGGCGGCTCCGCGGACACCAGGGCGGCGGCGGCGCCGTCGGCAAAGAGGGCGTTGGCCACCATGGTATCCTGCTCAGGTTTGAACTGAAAGTGCAGGGTGCAGAGCTCGACATCGGCAATCAGGACGCGAGCGGTGGGATCCGCGCTGCAGATGGTGTGCGCAAGCTTCATCGCCGGAAACCCCGCATAGCAGCCCATGAAGCCGATGTGGTATCGGTGGATTCGATCCGACAGCCCAAGGGTAGTCACCAGGTGATAGTCAAACCCGGGAGCGGAGAAACCGGTGCAGCTCACGGTAATCAGGTGGGTAATCGAACCCCGGTCAAGCTCGGGCAGCGCAGCGAGCAGACCCGAAACTGCCTCCTGCGAGAGCCGGTTGGCCCAGGTGACAAAGAGGTCGTTGCGCGCCGAAACGGTTGGCTCGGGCAGCAGGCTCTCGTGTGCCGCAAAGAACTGGTACTGCTGCACCGGTTTTCCGTAGTCCTCGATCACCGAGTGACGGCGATCGATCATGGTCCCCTGGTAGATTCGGTCCAGAAACGCGCGTTCCTTGTCGCCGTAGAGCGGCAGCCCCTTCATGAAGTCGAGGGCCAACTCCTGCGGATACGAGGTGGGTGGAACGGCGGTCTGGATGGCGTGCAACCAGATCCCTCGGTTTGTTGACATCATCGTGCGGTGAAAGTACTTTCTGCTGCAACGAAAGGCAACATGAGAAAAAAACGAGCTTCCATTGCACCAATCTCCGACGAACAGCTCTCCCGCCCCGAGGCGAAGCGAGACTATAACCGGGCGCTCTTCGCGGTGGTGGCTCCTCGCTACGACGCTGCCACCAGAGGCCTCTCATTTCGTGCCGATGAACGCTGGAAGCGCAGCCTGCTCGAGCTGCTTCCCGATCCGGCGAACTGTTCAGCCGCACTCGACCTTGCCTGTGGCACCGGCGACATCGCGCTGCTGCTCGCCGAGCGGTACCCCGCCGCCGCCGTGACCGCAGTTGACCTCACCGAGGAGATGCTCGTGATCGCGCGGCGCCGTGGTTCGGCCTCGGGGCGCCGTACCCTTCGCTTTCTGTGCGCCGACATGAACGACCTTCCCATGCCGGCCGAGTCGGTGGATGTAGTCACCGGCGGGTATGCGCTGCGAAACGCACCCGACCTGCAGCAGGCGCTCTTCGAGGTGTTTCGGGTCCTGCGTCCCGGGGGAACCGCTGCCTTTCTGGATTTTGCCGCCCCCGACGGACGGGTGGCCCGATCGGTACGGATTGCACTTCTGACCATCTGGGGACGAATCTGGGGACGGCTCCTGCACGGAAACCCGCACGTCTACGCGTACATCGCCCGGAGTCTTCGCCACTTCCCGTCAAGTTCAGACCTCATCGCCTTGCTCGGTCGCATTGGCTTTGAAGAGGTGAACACCCGGAAGCTATTTGGTGGATTCCTCGCGATCACCTGGATGAAGAAACCCCGCGAGGCAGCGTGAGCATGGCGAAATGA
>SLTF01000058.1 GCA_007130025.1 Spirochaetales bacterium
TCGAGCTCGATGAGCGCGGGGTTTGTCTCGATCAGCATGGCGACCGCGCCGGCACCCTGCGTGATCTCCGCCGTGGAGGGCGCATCGTATCGCGCGATGTCCGAACAGATCACCACCCCCGATTCACCGCTTCGTCCGCTGACCTGGAGAAGGGCACCCACGCTGAGCATGGAGATGGTCCCGCCCGCACATGCGTGCTGCACCTGAAAGGTGGAGATCTGTTCCGGCACCGAGACGCCCGCACCCTGCAGCATACCTTCCACGTACGCCGCGATTGGTTTGGAGTGATCGACGGTGGTTTCGGTACCCACGGCCAGATATCGCAGGCCGGCAACCGAGGTCCGGTTGGCACGCGACAGGAGGGTGTGCGCCGCCTGCGCGCTCAAGGTTGCATTGTCCTGCCAGAGCTCCGGATAGCGCATTGACTTCTGGCCGGTGGTCTCGATCGCACGCCAGAGACGCCGCTCGAGCTTCGGCTCTTCCGCGATGCGACGTTTGATCAAGGAATCAAGTTCCATGACGGGATTGGGAACGTAGAGGGTGAGATCGCTGATTCCAACGGGTGTGTGGTTCATGTGCGGGCCTGCCTGTTGTATACACGCTTGGAAGCAAAAAGGGGCTGCTTTCGTGTTCCGTTGCGCAGCGTTTGGTGCATAAAGTAGTGTAAAGTATAGTGACTCTCATGGCAATCGTGAAATAAATAAATCCTTCTCGATTGACCCTTCTCGGCCACAATCCTTCGGCCCGTGGGCGCTTCACCGAAACCGCGGAGACACTTGTCGTCCAACCAAAAAACCTGCGAAAATACCCGTAGCCCTATGAATGTTGCAATGCTCCTCTCCGGCGGGGTAGACAGTTCGGTGGCCCTCTGTCGGCTCCGCGAGCTCGGTTACCGCCACGTTACCGCCTTTTATCTCAAGATCTGGCTGGAGGACGAACTCGCCCACATCGGCGAGTGCCCCTGGGAAGATGACCTGCAGTACGCCCGCTCGGTTGCCGACCGACTCTCGGTTCCCTTCGAGGTGGTTTCCCTGCAGGAAGCGTACTACGAGCGGGTAGTGGACTACGCCCTCGCCGAACTGCGCGCCGGTCGAACGCCAAGCCCCGACATCTTCTGCAACCAGCGCGTGAAATTCGGCGTCTTCTGGGAGCGGATTGCCGACGGGGCACGGCGGTTTGATGCGGTTGCCACCGGTCACTACGCGCGCATCGAGCGTACGGAGGATCGTGTCCTGTTGAAGCGCGCTCCCGACCCCGTCAAGGACCAGACCTATTTCTTGTCCCACCTCAGCCGCGAGCAGCTTGCGCGGGCGATCTTTCCGGTGGGAGATCTTCACAAGCAGGACGTGCGCCAACTCGCCCGCGAGTGGGACCTTCCCAACCAGGAGCGCCCCGACAGCCAGGGGATCTGTTTCCTGGGAACCATTCGCTATCCTGAGTTCGTCCGGCACTACCTTGGGGAGCGCCCGGGCGACATCGTTGAGCGTGCCACCGGCCGCGTGCTCGGGGGGCACCGCGGGTACTGGTTCCACACCATTGGCCAGCGGCAGGGCCTCGGACTTGGGAACGGGCCGTGGTACGTCGTGGGAAAGGATGTGGAACGGAACGTGGTCTTTGTCGCGCATGCGGATGAGGTGAGCGACGTGGCGGTATCGGAGTTCCGGGTGGGTTCGCTTACCTGGATCAACGAAGCCCCCGCCCGCGACACTTCGCTCTCGCTCAAGCTGCGCCACGGTCCCCAGACCATCGGCTGTCGCCTCCACCCTGACGGAAACGGTACTCTCCGGGTCGTGATGGAGACGCCCGACCGTGGGGTTGCACCGGGGCAGTTTGCCGTCTTCTACGACGGCGAGGTCTGTCTTGGGAGTGGACGCATCCTTGAACCCGCATTGCAGCGATCGCTCTCCCCAGAAATCGTGACAAGCAGCACTCCCGGGAGTATCGGATGAGTACGGTTCCCGCCCATCTGATCAGCGTCGCTCCCATGATGGAGTATACCGACCGCAACTACCGCTACTTTCTGCGCAGGATTTCACGGCGCGTGTTGCTCTACACCGAGATGATCACCACGGGCGCCATCATCCACGGCGACCGCGACTACCTGCTCGGCTTTGATGAAGCTGAGCATCCGGTTGCGCTGCAGATCGGTGGCGACGACCCGGCCGCCTGCGCCGAGAGCGTTCGCATTGCCACCGATTACGGGTACGACGAGTTCAACCTGAACGTCGGCTGCCCGAGCGAGCGGGTGCAGGTGGGCTCCTTTGGGGCGTGCCTCATGGCCGACCCGGATCGAGTGGCCCGTATTGTCGAGGCAATGAAGCGCGCCACAACCCTGCCGGTGACGGTGAAGCACCGGATCGGGATCAATGGTCGCGAGGAGTACGAACAGCTTGCGGAGTTTGTCCGCATCATCCGGGAAGCCGGGGTGGATCGCTGTATCGTCCACGCCCGCATCGCGGTGCTCGGCGGCTTGAGCCCAAAAGAGAACCGCACCATCCCCCCGCTGCGCTATCCCGACGTCTACCGGCTGAAGCGGGAGTTCCCCGATCTGCCGGTCGAGATCAACGGGCAAATCACGGATATTGATGCTATCCGCACCCATCTGCAGTACACCGACGGAACGATGATCGGTCGCGCGGCGTACGACAACCCGTGGCTCTTCGCCGCGGTAGACCAGCAGTTCTACGGTGACGCCCCGCGAACCCTCACGCGCGCCATGGTACTCGAGGAGATGGTTCCCTACATCGAGCGGCGTGTGCGCGAGAGCGGCAAGCACGCGCGCTCAGTCCTGCGGCACATGCTCGGCCTTTTTGCCGGGCGGCCCGGTGCCCGGCGGTACAAGCGAATGCTCAGCGGTCCCATGGACGTGGATCTTGACGTGGCGGCCCTGCTGACCGAGGCGATGCGCGCCATCCCCGACGAGGTGCTCCATGAGCCTGCCGTGCAGGAGGATCCCACCGTTTGTCGGGTGTAATCGAGTACCTGCGCGGGTACGCTCCGGTCCGGCTGCTCGACGTGGGCTGTGGGGATGGGGCGATGACGCGCGGTCTTGTGGAGAAGCTCCCGACGGTCACCCGACTGGTGGGCGTGGACCGCGATCCCGTTGCCCTCGACGAGGCGCGTGATTGCCTTCAGGGGCTCGAACCCGATATTGACTGTACCCTGCTGCAGGCGCACGCCGAACAGCTCCCGCTGCCCGACGCGTGCTTTGATGCGGTGTTGTGTTGCGATCTGCTGCACCACCTGGCGAGTGTGTCTGCCGCCCTCGGCGAGGTGCAGCGCGTGCTGCGCCCCGGTGGGGTGCTCGTTGTGTTCGAGATACTGGCCGACGTTCAGACCCCCGCCGAGGAGGTCGGCCGCGATATGCACCATCTGAAGGCGTGGGTGGACCGGATCATGGGTATTCCGCACGGCGAGTCGTTTTCTGAAGAAAAGGTGCAACGGGTGGTTACCGACGCCGGTTTTCTGATCGGGTGGCAGGAACGCGACCGTTCCAAACCGTTCAGCCCCGCGCATCCGGCTGAGGCCGAATACATCGCCCGCGAGCGCAGCTATCTCGAAGATTATCTGTTCTTCGCAGAGGACGCGCCCGACTATCCAAAGATCCGACGGGCGGCCACGCGGCTCTTCCACCGGATGGAGAGCAGCGGATTTGCGCGACAGCCGCAGCTGATTCTGGTTGGTAGGAAATAGTCGACGCTTGCGCCCGGTTGTTCGTATGTTTCAGGGAATATGAAACCCCATTCCGATCAGCCGGCGATGACCGCCGGAACAGCAGTCGATCAGGCGAAGGCAGCCATGGTCATGATTCACGGCCGTGGTGGAAACGCCGCGGACATTCTCAGTCTTCACGCCGCGTTTGGTATGCCGGAGGTCGCCTATCGCGCTCCGCAGGCCGCCGACAACAGCTGGTACCCGCAGAGCTTTCTCTCGCCCATCAAGAAAAACGAACCGGGTCTCTCCAGCGCGCTCTGGGTGATCGGCCGTGTTGTGGAGTCACTGGTTGCCGACGGCATTGCTCACGAACGGATCATGCTGCTCGGGTTTTCGCAGGGCGCCTGTCTCGCTCTGGAGTTTGCCGCACGCAATCCGCGCCGGTACGGTGCGGTATTCGGGTTCTCCGGTGGTCTGATCGGTCCGGCTTCCTCCGAGTGGAAACACCACGGATCGCTGGAGGGAACGCCGGTCTTTCTGGGGTGCAGCGACATCGATTTTCACATTCCCAAGACCCGGGTCCAGGAGTCGTCCGAGGTGTTCCGCCGTCTCGGCGCCTCGGTGACCGAGCGGCTCTACCCGGGCATGCCGCATACCATCAACCAGGACGAGGTCGATTTTACCATTGCGACCATGAAACAGGTGATCAGCTCAGGTGAGCAGGGCTGACACTCGGTCCTGCCCTGCGTCCTTCCTTGACGGGCCGGGAAGAATGCAGCTATAACAGAGCAGGAACGTGCAGCTTCATGCGGATACGATACACAACGGCCAGAAACGGTTCCGCGGTCAAACAGGCGGTGGTATACTCA
>SLTF01000399.1 GCA_007130025.1 Spirochaetales bacterium
GCCACATCCGCGTTCATCATGGTATTTGGTATCCTTCTTCTTCTGGGGCCGGTTGGGTAGTCACCGCAATGAACACAGGAGCCGGCATCTCGCCGACGGACTACGACTTGATCGTCATTGGTGGGGGCGCGTCCGGCTTGATCGCCGCGGGGCGGGCTGCCGAACTGGGAGCGCGTGTTCTGGTGCTGGAGAAGAACCGCCGGCCCGGGCGAAAGCTGCTGATTTCCGGTGGTGGCCGCTGCAACGTCACCAACGCCGAGGCGGATATTCATCGGCTTGTGGCACGCTACGGGTCTGAAGGAAAGGCGCTCTACTCGGTGTTTGCCGGGTTCACGCCGGCGGACATGATTGGCTTTCTGCACCGCTTTGGCGTGGCAACAAAGGTAGAGGCGGAGCAGCGCGCCTTTCCCGCCGATGATCGTGCCGAGTCGGTGCTGCGTGCCCTGCTCATTTTTTCGGCAAACGCCGAGATCCGGTGTTCCACGCCCGTTGCGACCGTCAGCACCGGTAATCACGGCGAAGCGCGGTTCCGGGTCGAAACCGCAGCGGGGCACCGCCACGGGGCGCGCTGGGTCCTGATTGCCACCGGCGGATACGCGCGTCCGGACACCGGCTCTACGGGCGATGGTTTCGCGTGGTTGAAGACGTTGGGCCACACCATCATCGTTCCCGAGCCCATCCTGGTTCCAATCCGCGTCAAGGAGCGCTGGTGTGCCGACTTGATGGGGCTGTCGTTCTCTGAGTGCGGGCTGGCGGCGCGGCGCGCCGACGAACCTCCGGCCTTCCGCGCGGTGGGCAAGCTGCTCTTTACTCACTTCGGGCTCTCCGGCCCCCTTGTTCTCAATCGCAGCGCGGAGATCGACGCACTTGCCCGCGGTGGGGGCCCATTGCAGATCGAGCTGGATTTCTTCCCGGCGATGGACGGCGGTGCACTCGAGCGAAAGCTGCTCGACATCTGTGAGCGTTCTCCGCGGCGGCAGGTGAGCGCTTTGCTGAGCGAGCTGGTTCCGCCCCGGCTCGCGGCTCTGGTGGCGTCGCGAGCCGACGTTGATCCCGCCCTCAGGGGCGCTGAGGTATCCCGAGTCGCCCGGAAAGCGATGGTCGCGCAGCTGAAGGCCCTGGTGCTCACCTATGCGGGCAGGCTTGGGAACGACAAAGCAATTGTCTCGCGCGGTGGCATTCCGGTGGACGAGGTGAACTTCAAAACGATGGAGTCTCGCATCGTTCCGGGGCTGCTGATCGCCGGAGACATGCTCGATTTCGACCGTCCGAGCGGGGGCTACAGCCTGCAGATCTGCTGGTCCACCGGCTGGCGCGCCGGGGAGACCGCGGCGAAAACCGGGAAGTGATGCGTTGGGGAATAGACAAACGGCGAGACCTCGCGTATGGTAGCCCATGGAACAGATCGCATTTTCCTACAACGAAATCCACCAGACAGTTGCCGAACTCGCCGCACGGATTACCTCATCGGATTACGACCCCGAGGTGATCGTGGCGATCGGAACCGGCGGCTATATCCCCGCCCGCATCATCAAGACCTTCCTCAAGCTCCCGATCTACACGGTGGGGATCTCGCTCTATCTCGAGGACCACACCACGCTTCCGAGCCCGCGAAAGATTCAGTGGATCGACGAGGTGGAACAGAAGCTGGAGGGAAAGCGGATTCTGCTGGTGGACGAGGTCGACGACAGCAGGACCACGCTTGAGTACTGCATTCGTGAGTTGCTTGCTCACGCTCCGGCGGCCCTCTCCGTTGCCGTCTTGCACAACAAGGACAAAGAGAAGCGCGGGGTGATCCCGAACGAGGTCTCGCACTACTGGGCCGGCCAGGAACTCCCTGACGCATGGATCAAGTATCCCTGGGACGCGGCGGACATCGTGCAGCACGACCAGGCTGCGGCGGTAAAGACGGTCTCCGCGGAGGCGTGAAGGTTCTCTCCGTAGAGACCTTTGCCGGGGGCTCCCACGCCGCCTTTGCCGACGGTCTCGTTCGCCACAGCCGCCATCAGTTCACCATGGCTACTCTTCCGGCGCGCAACTGGCGCCTTCGCACCCGAACCGGGGCGTTCGAGATCGCGCACGCGGTTCCGGACCCAAGCGGGTTCGATCTGCTCTTCGTGACCGACCTGATCAGCCTCAGCGATCTCATCGCCCTGTGGCGCTCGACGGTTCCGCCAATCCTTCTCTACCACCACGAGAGCCAGCCGACCTATCCGTTTCCCAAAGGTCGCAATCCTGATTTCGATCTGGTCATGCGCGATATTCGCAATGCCCTGGTTGCCGATCGGGTCGTCTTCAACTCGCAGTTCCACCGGAATGCCTTTCTGGATCAGACCGCGGCGTTGGCAGAAAGACTCTGCGATGCCGATGGCGATGTGGCCGCCGGCTGGTCCGCGGATATTGCGGCGCGCAGTTCGGTGCTCTACCCGGGAATCGAGGTGCAGCCCGCGGCGGCTCGACCGGAGCGGGTGCCGAGAATCCTGTGGAACCATCGCTGGGAGTACGACAAGCGGCCGGCAGCGTTCTTTCGCGCTCTCGCGGCGCTTCAGGACGAAGGGGTTCCATTCGAACTGGTGGTGGTCGGCGAGAACCCGCAGGAAGAACCGAAGGGTTTCCTGGAAGCGCGAGAGCGGTTTGCCGATCGCATCGTACAGTGGGGCTACGCCGAGTCGGTGGAGGACTATCGCCGGTGGCTCGCCGAGTCGGACATCGTGGTTTCGACGGCCAAGCAGGAGAACTTCGGGATCGCGGTAGTCGAGGCGATGCGCTCCGGATGCGTGCCGCTCCTGCCACGGCGGCTTTCGTATCCGGAGTTGATCCCGGAGGAACTGCATCCCGACCTGCTGTACGAGCGGGATCGCGAGCTACCCGCACTCCTGAAGCGATGGATCGCCGGTCCACGCGATGCCTGCGCGCACGCGGTGAGCTCCGCAATGGCCCGGTTTGACTGGAAGGTGCTTGCGCCCGCCTACGATGCGCTGATGGACGAGACCGCCGTCTTGCGCGAGCGGGGGTAGAACCGCGTCGGCGGCTACGACGCCGAGGAACCCAGAAACGCCTCCACCTTCTGCCGCTGCCGGGTTGCCACGTGATACCGTGTCTCCGCCGCCTGGTGCTCCAGGGCGACCAGCGCGGCGCCGTAGCCGCCGTGTCGCACCGCCGCCTCATCGAGTTCCTGTTCCAGGCGGTTGGTGTTCCAGATCGCGTCGATCAGCTCACCGATCCGCGCGAAGCGGGCAAAGTCGGCCGGGGTGAGCCAGTGGTTGGCGAGGACCTGGTAGGGGGGATGGTGCATGGCAATCTGACCGTGCTCCGACGCGTTCTCGCGGATCGCGGTTCCCGGCAGACTCTTCAGGATGCCCAGATCGATGCGATGTGGTTTGAGGCGAAGCAGATCGTCGACGGCCTCGATCAGGGATTGTGCGTCGTCGTGGGGAAGCCCCACGATGAGATCCAGATGCACCGTGACGTTCCCCAGGGCGATCAACTCCTGCACCCGCGGTCGGGATCGGTTCCACTGGTTAGAGCGTCCGATCGCGCGCAGCGTATCGGCGTGAACCGACTGCACCCCGATCTCAAACTGAAACCGGCCCGGCGGTGCCGTTGCAAGGAGGGCGAGGTCTTCGGGCTGCAAAAAGGCGGGATGGATCTCGCAGTGGAAGGTGGCCTCCGTGTCTGCCTCTGCGAGAAAGGTCCAGATATCCCGCGCTCGCGCCGGCTGGGCGTTGAAGGTGCGGTCTACCAGTTTCACAATCGGCGGCGCGGGGAAATCTCGGGTCTGCTCGATGATCAGGCCGAGCTCGGCAATGGTCTGTTCGCCGCTGCGGTAATCGGGGCGCTGGTCGGCGCGGCCCGAAACGCAGTAGCTGCACGAACAGGGGCAGCCGCGGCTCGACTCGTAGTAGACGTAGCGATGGTGCAGGCGCCCGAAGTCTTCGGCGGTGTAGGGGAAGGGAATCTCACCGAAGGGCGGATTGGCGACGCTGAGCACGCGAGCGGGGCTTTCAAACCCGGCGCGGGCGAGCACGCGAACCGCCGCTTCTCCGGGGCCGCTGATCACCACGTCGATCTCCGGGTGATTCTCCAGCCACGGTTCGGCAGTCCAGGAGACCTCCGGCCCACCGACAACGAGTCGAACCCGGGGCAGGAGGGCGCGCAGATCGGGCAGGAGGAGCGACACCAGCAGAGCGTTCCAGACGTAGACCGAAATCAGGATCACGTCGGGGGAGTGCGCGACCACGCGTTGCAGGATGTCCTGACGCCGCTGGTTGATCTCGCACTCGAGCATGATCGGTTCAAAACCCTCGGCGCGAAGCTCGTTTCTCAGGTAGTGCAGCGCGAGGTTCGCGTGGCTGAACCGGGCGTTGATGGAGAGCAGGAGGATGCGGTTCACCCCACCACCCGCAGCCGGCTGACCCCGCCGACGAGCTTTTCCACCACAATCTGGGTTCCGATTCGCTCCTTCAGCAGCCCTACATGCGAGATAACGCCCACGGTCTTCC
>SLTF01000339.1 GCA_007130025.1 Spirochaetales bacterium
ATGAAGCTCTACCTCTGCGCGCTGTTGCGAATTCTGTTTCACGGATTACGGGTTCACGAGACGCTGCCCGCCGTGTTCCCAACCCTGCTTGTGCTTGGCCTGATCAATATTGTGGTGGGCCACCTCGCCGGTCTTGCAGAACCCGAAGCCAAGAGACTCCTTGCCTACTCTGGCGTTGCGCACGTCGGGTACATCCTGACCGGCATTGGCGCTCTGTACGGTGTGACCGGTGTGGACGAACGCGCCATTGTTCTCCTGGGCGCCTTTACGCATCTGTTCATGCACGCGCTGACAAAGACTACCCTCTTTTTCACCTTCCGCCGCATTACGGCCCGGTTTCGGTCATCGGCACTGCGCGAGTGGCGTGGAGCCGCTCGAGCCGAGCCGCTTGCGTGCGCCGCGCTCTTCGTTGCCGCCCTGGCCATTGTTGGTATCCCACCGACCATGGGGTTTTACAGCAAATGGCTGATTTCGGTGGCCGTCTTTCGTGCATTCGGTCTGATTCCGGTTCTGGTGATCGGGTTGGGTACCGTCATCTCCATGATCTACTACGCTCGGGTTGCTACCTGGGCTCTGGCTCCCGGAGACGTGCCGACCGATCGAATCACCGGTCGGCAACGGGGCGACCAGGCGCTCGAAGGGCCGGCCTACACCGGCCGCCGAGCGCTTCCCGCTCTGCTGGGGCTGCCTGCCCTCCTCATGGGGGCAGGTTCGGCGGCGGCACTGCTGCTGGGCCCGGGTCTGCAGTGGGTTCTCCCGCTGCTTGAGCGAGCGGCTCTTGCGGCGAGTGATGCGGATCGGTACGTGGCACTTGTTCTTGGGGGCGGCTGAGTGACGCTCCTGTCGTTTTCGGAGTTTGCACCGGTTGATCGTTCGCTGTTGGTTGTTTTCCTCATCGTTGGGGCGATCGGTGTGGTTTCCGTCTCGGAGGGCGGCCGGCCCGGAGTTCTGATCGCGGCCGTTGTTCATGTGTTCGGCGGAGTGCTCAGTCTTTTCGCCGAGGACCTCATCACGCTCCTGGTTTCGTGGGAGTTACTCGCCGTGTCCGCCTTTCTCATCATCCGGACGTGGAAGGCCCAGCGTCCGGCCCCCGGCGCAGAGTCCGTTGTCGTCGGTGCCGTTGATCGCAGGGCGCAGGCGGCGTTTCGCTACCTGGTCGTGCAGGTTTCCGCGGCGGTGTTCTTCTTTATCGCAATCGTAATTCAGTATTCGATTGCCGGTTCAGTTCGCGTCGCCGCGATCGTGCCGGAAGCGCAGTTCTGGGTCATTCTGGCCGTGGCGATCAAGGCCGCGATGATCCCCGCTCACGGTTGGCTGGTTACGACGTACGGGATCACATCGGTCACTTCGCTCATCCTGCTCTCCGCGTTTTCCACCAAGGTTGGGGCGCTTACGGCGGCACGGCTTGTGCCTGTCGGTGGCTACACCGGCCTCCTCTGGTTCGCTGCGGCGGTTGCCGCGATCGCCCCGTGGTTGGCGGTGAAGCAGACCAGCATACGGAGGCTGCTCTCCTACGTTCTCATCGCTCAGGTCGCGTTGGTTCTGGTAGCGGTGGGCGTCAGCACCGGTTCGGCATCTGATAGCGCGGGTGGTCTGGCACTGACTGCTGCAAGATTTCACGTCGTGAACCACGTTGTCTATAAGACGCTGTTATTCGTCGTGGTCGCACTGGTGGTGAAGCGGGTGGGTCACGACGATCTGCGTCGGATGGGAGGTCTGCGGCATTCGATGCCGATTGTCTGCACGGCGGCGCTGGTGGGAGTGGGCGCTGCAATTGGGTTTCCGTTCCTGAATGGGTTTGCGAGTAAGGAACTGTTGAAGCACGTGATGGATGTGCCGAACCTTGGAATCATGCTCTCCGTGTCGACGGTGGGTACTGCGCTCGCCCTCCTCCGGTTTCTGGATGGAGCCTTCTTCGGGCGGGAATCCTCGGAGTCGACCGACCGCGATGCGCGGTCGCCCGCGCTCGTGGCTTCGGCGGGAGTGCTTGCGTTGTTGTGTGTGCTCGGAGGGCTGTTTCCCGCGGTTTTGTCGGGAGTTACCGAGCCTCAGATCTACACGACGGCCGGTATCCGGGCGGCTCTGATTCTGCTGCCTGCGGTGTTTCTGGGTTGGTTCGCAGTGCGGCGGATGCTGCAAGTCGTAAGCCCGGGTAATGGATGGAGCGAAGCGGCGTTCCCACGACTGGGCGCCCGGCTGTACGCGATGGTGCTCGGCTGGGCCCACGGTGCACGGACGGCTGACTCTCGCGCATTCGCCGGGCTCGCGGTGCTGCTGGCCGTAGTGCTTGGTCTGGGGCTCGCCGGAATCTGGTGAGCATCGACGAGATTCATTGCCGATTATGGTTGCACTCTGTGCTGCCGGTGGGTAGACTGCTGCCATGACTGGTTTGCACGCGATTTCTGCTGATCACACCGTTCACCGCTGCGTCGATCGTCGTGATGGGACGGTTCCGGGGATTCGGTAAGTGACCGCCCTCGCGATCGGTATGCCCGTTGGAATCGAACGGGTGCTGCTGGTCGTCTTTGGGCTGGCCGGGGTTCTGGGGCTCTTCAGCGTGGCGCAAGAGGGCCATGCCGGTCGCACCGTTGCCGCCGCGGTACACGCCGCGGGTGCCCTGCTGGCACTGCTCTCCCGTGATCTCATCATCCTGCTGATCTCCTGGGAACTTCTTACCTTTGCCGCTTTTTTTGTCATTCGTACCGCCCCATCGCAGGCGCCTCTTCCGGGACGGGTATACGTTGGTGCAAGCCGCTCCGCGGATGCCGCGTTCTGGTACGTTGGGGCGCAGATTGTTGGTGCAGTGTTCTTCTTCGTCGCGATTGTCATCCAAAGCGCCACGACCGGTTCCATCGCGATCGGTTCGCTGGTTCCGCCGGCGCAGCCGTGGATCACCGCGGCGATTCTCATCAAGACTGCGATGATCCCGCTGCACGGTTGGCTGGTCTCCTCCTACACGGCCGCGACACCGGCGTCGTCGGTACTGCTCTCGGCATTCACCACCAAAGTTGGCGTTCTGACCGCCGCCCGACTGGTGGATTGGAGCGTAGTCGGGTTCCCGCTTCTGAGCTGGGTTGGGGGAATTGTGGCGGTGGTGGCGGTGGCGTGTGCCCTGGTGCAGGCCTCGGCCCGACGGCTGCTTTCGTTTCACATCATCAGTCAGGTCGGGTACATGCTGGTGGGGGTAGGACTCGCGGGATTCCACGCGATGGGAGTGACGGCGGGACTGTTTCACGCCGGGAACCACATCATCTATAAGGCGCTGCTCTTTGCCGTTGCCGCGATCGTGATCCACCGGCTTGGGCACGACAGCCTGGGGCGAATGGGCGGACTCGCGCGGCACATGCCGTTTACCTTCGTCTGCTGCATCATTGGTGCCGGCGCCATTGCCGGTGTTCCCTTCCTCAGCGGTTACGGCAGCAAGGAGCTGCTCAAACTCGCCGCGGGCTACTCGATACCCATGCGGTTGTTGAATCTTGCCACCGTGGGAACCGGCCTCTCGTTCATCAAGTTCACCTATCTGATATTTCTGGCGCCCGATTCGAGCGCATCCGTGGCCTCTCCCGCGCTCGCCGCCGATCGACCAACGGCCCTGCTCGTTACCGCCGCGGTACTGGCGCTGCTCTCCGTGCTGTTTGGCATCTTTCCCGGCTGGGTTTCCGGGGTCCGTGGCCACGACTTCTTCTCGCCGTCGGCTCTCTGGGCGGGAACGCAGCCGCTGCTTCTCTCGGTTCTCTTGTGGGTTCTGTTTCGAAACCACCTGATAGCCGCGGTACGCCGCCATCGCGGAGAACGGCGCCTGTTTCGCGATGCCCTGCTGCGCGTTGCCCCGCCGTTGTTTCGGGTGGTGCTGCGCGCTCACACGGCCGACGTACAGCTCGCTCTGGGAGCGGTGTTGACGGTGGTGATTCTTCTGTTTGCAGTTTGGTAGATCAGCCGACAAACGCGCGAAGCAGTGCGTCCGGGGTCTCCGCCTCAAGCACCGCGCGGCGCACCTTCTTGTTTTTGAGCAGGCGCCCCACCTCTGCAAGAAAGCGCATATGCGGTCCGGTCTGGCCGGTGGGCGAGAGCGTCATCACGAAGATCTGCGACGGTTTCCCGTCGAGACTGTCGAACTCGATCGGTGTCGGCGAAACGGCGACACAGGCGACCAGTTCGTCCACCGCGTCGGTCTTGGCGTGGGGGATGGCGATGCCGTGCTGCATGCCGGTGGCGGTCCGTAACTCGTTGGCCAGAAGGTCCCGTTCCGCAAGGGCGCGATCTTTCACCTTGCCGGTGGTGCAGAGCAGATCCAGCAGCGCCGAGATCGCCTCCGGCTTTGTCCGGGCGTTGAGATTGGTGGTGACCAGCTCTGGAGTCAGTGCCTCGCGCAGCATGATGTTTCCCGGTTCCCAGCCTACCGCAGGAGGGCGCGGCGGTCAACCGATTGCACTGCATCAACCGAGGGCCCGTTCCACCGCCGCCTCGGCGTG
>SLTF01000263.1 GCA_007130025.1 Spirochaetales bacterium
ATCCGCTCCGGCAAGGTACGCATCAGCAAAGAGGTTGAGGTGGTTGAGGAAGAGGGGGGAAACGTCCTCGGTCCGGGCGACTTCTTCGGTGTTGTTTCCACCATGTCCTCTCACAGCCATATCGAGACCGCACAGGCACTTACCGATGTCTCTCTCATTGCCGTACACAAGGACAACTACCATCTCCTGATTGAGAAAAACACTCCGGTTGCGATGAAGATCATCGAGGGGTTTTCTCGACGCATGCGGTACCTCGACGAGGCGCTCGCCCGCATCACCTTCAAGGACTCGGTGGAGGCGGACCTCAACCATCTCTTTTTCGTGGCCGAGTATTACGCCCGCCAGAACCAGTACAACCTCGCGTACTACGCCTACTACCAGTACATCAAGTACTGCCCTCAGGGTGAGAACGTGCAGGTGTCGCGCGAGCGGCTCATGAAGATCAAGCCGTACGCAAAGGCGGTCTACCTCGACGGAGACGAGCAGGCGTTCACCCGCACCTATCCCAAGGACACCATGATCTTCTCGGAGACCATGCCCGGGAAGGAGCTCTACATCATCCAGAAGGGAAGCGTCAAGATCACCAAGATTGTCAACGACAACGAGGTGCTGCTCGCCGTTCTCAAACAGGGAGATATCTTTGGAGAAATGTCCCTGATTGAGAACAAGCCGCGGTCAGCGTCTGCCGTTGCCTTTGAAGACTCGGTGCTGCTTGCCGTCAACAAAGAGAACTTCGCCCGCATGGTTACCTCCCAGCCACAGATCATCGCACGGCTTACCACGCTTCTGGCTGAACGGATCTGGTTCATCTACAAGCAGCTGGCAAACACCCTGCTCACCGACAAGGTGGGAAAACTCTACGATGCGTTGTTGATTCAGCTCGAAAAGGCGCGGGTCACCATTCGCAGCGGAGAGAGTTACACCTTCGGGTTTGGCACGCGGGAGCTGATCAATATGGTTGGACTCCCAATGGCCGAAGGAACGCAGACGGTTCGCGAACTGCTGCGCAACTCCAAGATCAAGGCCACCGAGAACCGCATCGTGGTAACCGACGTGGAAGAGGTGGCCAAGCAGGCCAACTACTACCGCAAGATGCAGAAAATCGAGCGCGCCCGGCGCGATCAACGCCGCATCAGCTGACGCTGGAAGGCGGGTCCGAGGGCGTCGGCGGCCGGGAAGCCGCCGGTACCGCCCTGCGGGTTACGCCGAGGTTCGCGCCTCAGCCCTGATTGCGATCAGCTCCTTCATGACGTCGGAAAGATCATCCGAGGATCCCTTCACGCCGAAGGCGTCGTGGACGCGCCGGTAGAGCCGATAGAGGCGCTCGCAGACCCGTGCGTTCTCGGGAATGGGGGTAAAGACCCGATCGAGGGTTCCCGTCATCGCCGCGATCGCCGCGTCGAAGCCGTCGTGGCCGCCGGCCGCCTTGCCCGCAACCACGGCACCTGCCATCGCCGAGCCAACCGCGGGCGTCTGCGTGCTGCGCGCGATCTTCAGCGGTCGATTCATGATGTCGGCGTAGATCTGCATCACCATCGGGTTCTTCACCGAAATTCCGCCGCAGTTCACAATCTCGGTGACCGCCTGGCCGTACTCTTCAAATCGTTCCATGATCACCCGCGCTCCAAAGGCGGTTGACTCCACCAGCGCTCGGTAGATCTCCGCGGGGCGGGTGTGCAGGGTCATGCCCAACAGCGTTCCGGTCAGGCGAACATCGACCAGCACGGTCCGGTTTCCGTTGTGCCAGTCGAGGCCCAAAAGGCCGCTCTCACCGGGAACGAGTTTCTCGGCTTCGCGCGTGAGCGCTTCGTGGCTTCCGGCCTCGGCGCCGCCGGGTTTGATGGAGTTGACCATCCAGTTGAAGATGTCGCCCACCGCGCTCTGACCGGCTTCCAGGCCGTAATAGCCTGGAAGGATCGAGCCGGGCACAATGCCACAGAGCCCGGGAATGTCCACCGGGGGCGTGGC
This sequence comes from Spirochaetales bacterium, assembly GCA_007130025.1. Classification (GTDB taxonomy): domain Bacteria; phylum Spirochaetota; class Spirochaetia; order DSM-27196; family PWMO01; genus PWMO01. The sequence goes on from SLTF01000263.1 coordinate 1,969, forward strand.
CTCGGGCACCACCATCATGTCGCAGGTTGAGGTTCCCAGGATCTTCACCAACACGCCCGGCTTGATTCCCGATCCAACGCCACCGAGGTGGGCGTCAAACGCTCCCACCGCTACCGGTATCCCGGCGCTGAGGCCGGTTCGCTTGGCCCACTCGGGCGAGAGGGTGCCGGCGGCCTGGTCAACCGTATGGGCGGTGTCGGGCAGCGAGGCGCGGACGCGCGCGAGTTCGGGATCCAGACCGGTGAGGAAATCCTCATCGGGGTACCCGCCCCAGTCGGTGTGAAACATCGCCTTGTGGCCCGCGGCGCACACGCCCCGTTTGACGTCGGCGGGGTTGGAGACGCCGCAGAGCACGGCCGGGATCCAGTCGGCGATTTCGATCCAGGTATGCGCTGCGTCAAAGACCTCTTTGGCGGCCCGCCGGCAGCGCAGGATCTTGGACCAGAACCACTCCGAGGAGTAGATGCCGCCGCACTTGGCCAGAAACTGGGGCCGGTGGGCCCGGGCTTGGGCGGTGATCTCCTCGGCCTCCGCGGCGGAGGTGTGGTCCTTCCAGAGCCACGCCATGGCGGCGGGATTGTTGCGAAACGCCTCGGTGAAGGCCAGCGGGGTTCCGTCCGCGGCTACCGGCATGGGGGTGCTTCCCGTGGTGTCCACTCCCACGCCGATGATCTGCGTGGGGCTGAATCCCGGGGTTGCGGCTGCGGTGGAGAGGGCGTCACGGATGACCGCTTCGGCACCGTCGAGGTAGTCCTGTGGGTGCTGCCGGGCAAGGTTGGGGTCTCTGGCATCAAGGATGATCCCCGCCTCGCCGTGCGGGTAGTTCCACACGCTGGTGGCGATCTCCTCGCCGTTGGCGGTGTTGACGATAACCGCGCGCACCGAGTTTGTTCCGTAGTCGAGTCCGATTCCGTAGTGGTTGCCCATGTGTGCCTCCTATCGTTTCTTGCCCGCCGCGATGATGGCAACGGCCTCTTCCAGGGTGAGCGCCGCGACCGCTTCCTCGCTTTTCTTGTCGTCGGGAAGACTGATGTTCTTGGTCCCGAACTTGATGTACGGGCCGTACTTCCCGTCGTAGACGACGATTTTCTTGTCGCTCTTGGGGTCCTTTCCGAGATCCTTGAGGGTGCGCGATCGGCCGCCGCGGCCCTTCTTCTCTTCGGCCAGCAGCTCGAGCGCCCGGTCGAGGGAGACGGTGTACACGTCATCTTCTTTCTTCAAAGACCGGAACTCACCGTCGTGCACCACGTAGGGCCCAAACCGCCCTACGTTCGCCACAACGTCTTTCCCGGTATCCGGGTGGGAACCGAGGGTTCGAGGCACGCTGAGTAGCTTGAGCGCGAGCTCAAGCGAGATCTCGGCGGCTCGCTGGTCGGGAGGAATGGCCGCCCGCCGCGGTTTTGGTTGTTCTTCGGTTACTTCGCCAAGCTGCACATAGGGCCCGTACCGCCCGACCAGGCAGTAGACGTTCAGGCCCGTGTCGGGGTCTTCCCCAATGGGAACCGGCCCGTTTTTCTGCAGCTCAATCAGCTGTGCGATCTCATCTTCGCTGAGATCCGCCGGAGCGACCTCTTCGGGGATGGATGCGTGCACCGGTTCCCCATCGCTGGTGTGGTGGACAATATACGCGCCGTAGCGGCCGATCTTGATCTCGGTGCCGTCGTCAAGCTGGGGCAGGATGATGGTGCGCGACGCTTCGGGCTTGATCTCCCCCTCCCGCCGGTTAACCTGCTCTTTCAGACCGTCGTTTCCGAGGTAGAAGGAGTTGAGATACTCCAGGTGGTCACGCTCGCCGAAGGCAATCTCGTCCAGGGCTGTTTCCATTTCGGAGGTGAAGGAGTAGTCGATGAGCGAGTGAAAGTGGAGCTCCATCAGCTGAATGACGGCAAAACCGGTGAAAGTGGGCACCAGGGCGGAACCCTGGCGACGCACGTATCCCCGCTCGTAGAGGGTGCTGATAATGGTTGCGTACGTCGACGGCCGTCCAATGCCCTCTTTCTCCAGCCGTTGCACCAGAGACGCCTCGGTGTATCGGGCTGGGGGTTTGGTCTCGTGGAAGAGCGAATCCAGAGAGTCAACGGAGACGGTTTTGCCTTCGTGAAGGTCGGGAAGCAGCACTTCCTTGTCGTCAAGCGCCAGATCGGGATCGTCCTTGCCTTCTACGTAGACACGCAGATAGCCGGGAAACAGAATGCGGCTGCCCGAGGCGGCGAAGAGACAATCCTCCACACCGATGCGGGCGCTGACCTGGAGCTTTCGAGCATCCGCCATCTGGGTTGCCAGGGTGCGCTTCCAGATCATCTCGTAGAGGGCGCGTTCCTTGCCGGTGAGGCTGGTTTTGGATGGGTGCACAAAGGTTGCGCCCGCCGGCCGGATCGCCTCGTGGGCCTCCTGCGCCTCCTTGGACTTGGAGGTGAACTGCCGTGGCTCCGGGGAGAGATAGTCGGCGCCGTAGAGCTCTTGCACGCTGCCGCGGGCGCCGCCAATGGCCTCAGCGGAGAGG
>SLTF01000147.1 GCA_007130025.1 Spirochaetales bacterium
CGCAGACGCAGCATCGCCTCCAGGATCATCATTCCAGGCGCTTCTTCACCCTCGGCAAGCTTCACCTCGATCTGCTGCTGAAAGGTCCTGCGCAGCGTCTCATACAGCGCCGCCTGACGGCTTCCCAGCTCGGCGTACACGATCTGTTCTTCGCGTGGCGGCAGCTCCGGTGCCACCTGCGCCTTGGTCCGTCGCAGGACCAGCGGCCTGATGATGCGCTGCAACCGTGCCAGCGCATCATGATCGATGCCACCGTGGTTTCCACCTCCGTAGCGTTTCGAGAATACGGAACGCGCTCCAAGCAGCCCGGGCATCAGCACGTCCATAATCGACCAGAGCTCCAGCACGCCGTTCTCCACCGGGGTTCCTGTCAGCGCAATGCGGTGCGGTGCGGAGAGGTCAGCTAATGCGCGGCGTCGCTTGGCGCTCGGGTTTTTGATCGTCTGCGCCTCGTCGAGAATGAGATAGTCCAGCGCAAGCTCACGAAACAACGCCGCATCGCGCAGGAAGGTGTCGTAACTGACGAGCACGATGTCATGGTCGTGCAGGTCGTCGATCTGCGTTGCCCGTCCCTTGCCGCCGTGCACGTGAGCTCGCAAACCCGGCGCAAACCGCCGGCACTCGCTTTCCCAATTGCTCAACGTGCTGACCGGACAGACCACCAGGGCACGCTCCATCGCGCCGTCCTGACGCACGCTCAGAAGCAGTGCCAGCGTCTGGATGGTCTTGCCAAGCCCCATGTCGTCGGCCAGAATTCCCCCCAGGCCGTAGTCATGCAGAAATCGAAGCCAGCTCAGGCCGTCGCGCTGATACTCGCGAAGCGCGCCGATAAACCCTCGGGGGACTGCCGCCGGAGCAATCGCATCAAAGGAGCACAATCGCTCTCTGAGATCATGATACTCGCGCAGTCCCGGATGCGACCGGTTTTCAATCCGGTCGATGATCTCATCGATGGCGGCCACATCGCGCACGTGAACTCGCTGCCGTTCGATGATGCCTGACGGGATCTCATCCCCTGGTGTGAGAACAAAAATTCGGCCGCCGGAGCGCACCAGCCGCCGTGCAATGACCTCGTCGATCTCCAGATACTCTCCGGCGTGCATCAGCGTCGCTTCGACATCAAACCATGACTCCCCCGACTCCACCACGCGGTAGCGACGCGAGGCGGTGGAGGGTGCCACCGCAGCACCGGCAACCCGCAGCTCGAAGCCGCGCTCGAGCAGCTTCGGTCCGGTCGCCGCAACGAAGTCCCACAGCGATTCGCGCGATGAATACAGGCGATCACCTGCGAAATAGGTGCCGTCCACGGCCCCGGTGGCTTCCTTCAACGCATCGCGTACCGTATCCCTCAACGCGGCACGCAGCGCCTTCTCGGTCTCTCCGCTGCGCGAGATATACCAGAGCGTTCCCTCCGTTGCCCCGTCCGTCGCAATACCGAGTTTCTCGAGCTCGCCGGCGGTCACAGGCAGCAGCGCCCCCGAGGTGGTTGGACTCAGTTCATGATCGCCGTACCGGCATAACAGCCTCGCAAACACATACCCGAGCGCATCCTCGGCCACGTCAACCACCGGAACCACCGCCGCCGTGGCGATACGCATCGGAGCCGACGCCGCAACCCGCACCAGGGCCCGAAGATGCTCGCCGCCGCACAGCGCGCGCAGCGAAGCGACCTCACGACGGTCAAGCGCGCTCTGCAGCGTCAGCACGTCGGCAACCGAGCCGAAGGCCTCCCGCGAGAGTCGCGGAACATCATGGTCAAAGAGGTACCAGATTGACCCGGAACTGAAGTTGGGCAGAATTACGCCGCGGTCGGCGATCTCCACCCCGCGGGAGCCGTGCTCGATGGTTTCCCGGGTGCCCTCGAAGTCAACCAGAGTGATGTGGGGCATATGCATGATGGAGCCCTTGTACGACTCCCGTGGCTCCAAGTCGATCTCAATGCCGGCGATGCGACGGATGTGTGCCCTTCGCTCCCGTTCCCAATGGGTCGCGCGCGACAGATAGACCTCAACGGGAAGGGAAAACCCCATCCGGTCGCTCTGCTTCGCGGATTCGTCGCGCCACCACGTCAGCAGCCGCGCAGCCGACAGCCCGTTGGGTTGCGTACGGCATTGCGCCAGGAGCGCTTCGGTCGTGCGATCCCCCTCCACCCGCGCTTTTGCAGCCGAAAACGGCTCGATGCGGCCGTCGGCACCGTCGCGACGCAGGTACACCAGAACCGGCAGGAGACGATACCTGTTCATCCCCCCCAAGGAACGGTGGTAATCCTGCTCGATCAGAAACGCGGGGCGGAACGTCCCCTCGTTCCGGGCTCTGGTCCGGGAGTCGGTCCGGAAACTGGTGGTGGAAGCCGAAACAGCGAGCAGATCGCGAACAGTGTAGAGGAACGCGCCCGCGTGCTTGCACGGATAATAGTCCGACGGGCACGTGCAGGAAAACCCAAGTCCGTCTCCAATGCCCCTCAGGTGAACGGCGTAGTCTCCGGTTCTCCCTGCGACCCAGCCTTCGATGCGGTCGTCGGTTACCCGCTCCACGACGCACCTGCCTTCCCGATACAGGGCGATCGCCCGATCGCGCAGGGCCGCATTCTCGAACGCCCTGTCGATCGGGAACGAAGAGAGAATCGCATGCCATGCGCCGGACAATTCGACGGACGGTATCACCGTGTGAAAATAGTGTCGGCGGACGCAAAAGGCAAGCTCGCCGCGCCTGTATCCCCGCGCCCGCTTCACGCGTGGACGCAAAGAGCGGTACACTGGTCTTCCCGGACAGGGGGCCGTGGACTCACCCATGCGGAATAGACCGATCCCGGCGTTTCCTGGAACGCTCGCCATTCTCCTGGTGATTCTCCTCATCGTCCTCCTCCTCCTCGGCTGCCAGAAGGATCCTGATCCGGTTGCGTTTCCCGGCTTGACGGGTCCAATGGACCCCACTGAGATCCCAACAGCACCTGAGCCCACAACCTTCGACGCGTTTGGAGCCGGTGGGGTTCATAGCCTGGCAATTCTGGTGAGGGATCAGGAAAGCTCCTGGTTGGGGATGGCGCTGGGGTTGAAGAGCATCGGGGTACCGTTTCGCCTGGTAACCGATGTTGAGGATGCGCTATCTCATCGAGTGGTCCTGGTGTACCCGTCGCTGACCGGCGCAAACAGCGACGCCGCGCTCTTGCAGCGGCTGACCGAGCACGTCCAAACCGGCGGAACGCTGATTGGAATCAACGTCGTCGGTGGGGGCATGCGATCGCTGTTTGGGTACGACGCGTCGGCTGAGCACGCGGCACGCCAACAACTCATCATGCAACCGGTTGGACTTGCTCAGAGACTCACCGATGGCCACCCGGACTTCACCGTGCAGCTTGGAGACCCCAGGGTCCCCGCATCCGGTTTGCCGGGAACCCATTACACCGGGCTGGCCCGGCCGGCGGTGGCGCTGTTTGACGACGGCACCGCCGCCATCACCCATCAGATTCACGATACGTCTCACGGCCGCGGCCACGCCTACGCCATTGGTCTGGATATCGGGCATTTCGTTCAGCGGGCCTACAATGGCCGCTTTCCCAATCTGTCGCAGACCTACGTGAACGCGTATCAGCCCAAGGTTGACAACATCCTTCGGCTGCTGGCGATGATCTACCAGCAGGGCGAACCCGCCGCCGTGCTGATGTCTCCAACCCCGCATGGGCGTGAGTTCACGGCTCTCATCACTCACGATGTCGACTACACCGAGTCAATGGAAAACGTACCGGCGTACGTTGAACTTGCCAGGCAGTTCGATGTACCGGCCACGTTCTTCATCCAGACCAAGTACGTTACGGACTTCAACGATGCGGCGTTCTTCGACGAATCCCGCGTTGACGTTCTTGCTCTGATCCGCGACGCCGGGATGGAGATTGCCAGTCACACCGTTTCTCATTCCAACGAGCTGCAGAGAATGCCAATCGGAACCGGCACGGAGCAGTACCCCGCCTACCAGCCCTTTGTGCACGATTTCGCCACCGTACGCGACGCGACCGTGATGGGAGAGCTGCGGGTCAGCAAGTTTCTTCTGGAAACGCTGACCGATACCCAAGTGGTATCATTCCGACCGGGCCATCTCTCGCTTCCTGCGGCGCTTCCGCAATTGCTTGCTGCCACCGGCTATCGGTACAGCTCCAGCATCACCGCAAACGAAGCGCTCACTCACCTGCCGTATCGGCTGATGCACGACCGCGGGTACCACGCCCAGGTGGCTGCCTTCGAGTTCCCGCTTACCATCGAAGACGAAGAGGGCCGACTGGGAGACCGACTGGACGAAGCCGTGGCGTTGTCAAACCGCATCGCTCAATACAATGGACTGGTGAACATTCTGATTCATACCGACACCCTGGACCACAAACTGGAGTTCCAGCGTCAATACCTGGAGATCTTTCGTGACCGCGCCTGGTTCGACACCGTGCGCGGCTACGGCGA
>SLTF01000385.1 GCA_007130025.1 Spirochaetales bacterium
CCTCTTCCCCATCCGGGGGATGATCTCACCGCGCCGCCAGAACACCCGCCTACCTGGGAAGACCTTCGTGACCCCACGGAGGCGCAGCTCTCCACCGCCTTAAAAAGGCTCGTTGCAACGGTGGTCTCCGTTGATTCGCGCTCGGTTCGCCGTGAAGACCAGCTTCGCGAACTCTTGCACGTCCTACTCGTGAAGGTGGAAAGCGACAACTGTAACGTCTCACATTATACGAGCTGGTTTTCTCACGCAAATCGGCACTCCACATTCAGCGAGGCAATAGCTCGATCGGTGTCTCACAGGATCTCCGTTGAGGCAAGCCGCACGTGTTCGGCCGTCACCACAGAGGTCTTCTCGCTCGCCGCGGCCAGCAGCGCTCCACGGGCGAGCGCGTTGGCGCGGCGCAACAAGCCGCCTGAGCCCTGATGGATGGCCGTGATCGCCTGGTCGCAGAGCAACTGTGGCTTTCCGCCCACGATCGCCAGGTGGTGCATCAGATAGTCCGCCATCTGGTCGCGGGAGAGCCCTTCGAGCAGCGTGCGTCCGATCACTCTCGAAGCGAAAGGCCGCGAGGTATGGAACAGTAGTCGATCAATGAGGATATTCTGGCCGCTCAATACGAGGGGCACCATGCTACGCTGGTCGTAGGGCAGCTGGGTGAACGCGTGTAGATGCGCAAGCAGCTCCAGACGCAGGAGGTGGGCTTCGTCGATGATGAGGATCGGCTGCTGGCGTTTGGAAGCGATGGCGGCGAATGCGTCGCGGATCAGACGTGTGAGTTTGGCAGCCGATCCGGGGAGTTCCGGGGCGCCGAGCTCCAGGCATAGCTGGCGCAGAAAGTCGAGCGTGGAGCCTCCGGTTGCAACGGTGAACAGCACCACATGCTGACTCGGATGCAGGCGTGAGGCCGCCGCTCGTAGACTGGTACTCTTGCCGCTACCGACTTCGCCGGTGATCACGGTGACCGCGCCAAGATGAACCGCGTAGTCGAACCGGTCGAGAAAGGCCGGAAGCCCCGGGAGAGGAAAGAGCTTGTCGGTGGCGACATCCTGGGCAAACGGCTCGCCGGACAGGCCGAATGCATGAGTGAGGGCGATCATTGACTGCCTCCGAAGAGACTGCCGCCGCGGTACGGCTGTTGGTCCTCGTTGGGTTTGATGGCCGGATCGATCTCCACATCCTGTCTGGTGGTCCGCCGCACGCGGCTGTTGACCAGCGGGTCAAGCGGCGTGAGAAACCCATAGCTCTGCTCGCCGAGCATGACCTCCACGCGCAACGGGTCGTCCTTGTGGTACAGCAAGGTGACCGAGCGACCGATGAGCCCCACCGGAGCCTCGAACAGTCGGCCGTCCAGACTCACGGCACGGTCCTTGTCCACTTTGCGCGTCACCGGGTTACGGAAGTAGTCAAGTAGGTTCGCCGGCGCGGGGCGAAGCGCGTGCAAATGCTTGAGGTAGCGCTCAAGCGGACTCACTTTGGTCGTAGAGTGAGGCCGGGCGTGGTAGTCATGCTCAAGCCAATCGTAGAGACCAGCGTTCATTTGCTGAAGATTGGCTGTCTCGCCGAGTAGCGGCAGCAGCTGCGAGCGTACGGTGCGGAAAAAGCGTTCAATCTTGCCTCGACCCTCCGGGATGCCCGGTCTTGAGTGTAGCAGCGCGATTCCAAGTCGGGCGCACGCATAACGAAGTAGGTGGCTTCGAAAAGCCGACCCGTTATCGGTATAAAGGCGCCGAGGCAACCCGCGTTTCAGCAGCGCCAGCATGAGGCAGTCGCGAAAACTGTCGATCGACTCGGAGAGGTAGAACTGCGCGTGCACGATGAGCCGCGAGTGGTCGTCGATGATCGCGAAGAGGTAGGTCTTGCGCATCACCCCGTCAACGATGATCTTCGGCCCGTGCAACCAGTCCGACTGCCATAGGTCGTTCGGTAACTCGGCCTCGAACCTGCGCCGGTCGACCGGTCTCGGATGAGCGTCGTTCAGCCCGTGATTGGCAAACAACCGATACACGCTCTGTCGCGAGGCGCAGAATCCGGCGTGGATGATCTTGCGCTGCCGGGCGATCCTCATCAACGCGTCAAGCGAGCATTCCGGCAGTTGCTGCTTGAGCGCCACCAGGGCGGCGGCGGTCTCATCGTCGATGCTGCGGGAGCTGCCGCGGTCACTGCGGCTACGGGGTTTGAGCGACTCGATATCACCGCCGCTACGCTGGTAGCAGGCGAGCCACTTCACCACCGTTGAGCGGCCGATCGAGGTTCGCTGTGAACCGGGGATCTGCCAGGTGCCTGCGGCGATCTCATTCAGGATCCGCTCTCGTTCTCCACGTGACAGATGACGGTCCACCAGCGGCGCGATGACCCCAAAGCGAAACAACGCGATGCGTTCAGCCAATTCCTTCTCCATAGACCAAGGCCTCCTTAACCCTGGTGGCAGTCTACGGAGCTCTCACCGGTGGGGTAAACGCAAAGATCCGGTGGGGTGGTTCCTCAACGTAGCGGATCTCACGGTAATGGAGCGAATGCGTGGCCACGATGAGGTGCGAGTTCAGGAGCGACTCCACATCAACGTGCGCTCCACGGACGAACTGCGTAATGCCGAAGCCTTTCCACCAATACTCCTGTCGCTGACGCGAGAGTTCCTGCAGCCATCGGCGATTCTCGATCCGCTCCCGCAAGCTCGCGTAGATCGTGGCTGCCTGAGCCCAGAACCCTCGCCAATACTCGATCGGACGGGAGGTATGCACCGCAGCGCACTCAGGGCACCGCCAGCGCTTCATCCACAACATCTTCGGTTGCCCGTCAAAGTACCGACTGACGTATCCGTGTCCCCACAGCCTCAGGCCCCAGCAATTCGGACACTGTGAAGGCCGTGGCCACCGAAACGCTTTCCCCGCGCTTGAGATCTTGCTACAATCGACCGAAAGATACACTATCAGGGTCGTTACCCCTGGTATTGTTGTGGGGATGACCGGAGCTTCCAACTCGGCGGTCATCCCCTTTTCTATCGGTCAATCCAATTCGGGACTCTTGTCCAATTGTCTAAAGAATTCTGAGAAACTCAGCGGCTATTCGGATCGTCTAACGTGAGACGGGACACTTGTGTGAAGATCAATCCCGCAATAGTATTTGTGGTGGTGTGTGTAGAAGCGCATCTTCAGCCTCCTCCTCGAAACTAGTGTTTATGAGCGACAGTGGATTATCCCACTGTACCTCCGCGAGGGGGAGGCCTTAATGAGTATCAAAGCCTTCCAGCAGACGCCTAACTCCAATATCTCTATGTGCAGGAGCCCGGCATTCTGCGTCATCGTCTGGCTCTTACGGACACTACACTCGCTGGAGACTTAGCAGCTGAAGACATCGTTATGTTCCGGAGCGCAATGGGGACGTGTCCGCAGGGTTCCATCGCCTCATGCACGAGCCCCCCGACGAGTATGATTCGTGTCGCTGGGCGCCCTTGCAGATCCCCCGAGGGACCGTGGTGCTGGCCAGAGAGAGGCTGCGTTGCTGACCCAGCGCAAGGAGGCTGCGGTTCATCTCATCGGTCCGAAGCTCAACCCGGCACTTGACTTCGGATTCACATCGTATATACGCTATATCCATGACCAAGAAGCTTGTGCAGCACGGGAACAGCGCCGCGCTCATCATCGACAAACCAATCCTCGACCTGCTTAATGTTGGAATGGAGACGCCTCTGGAGATCACTACCGATGGACGGAACATTGTGATCTCGCCGGCAACGTCTCACACCGAAGACGAGTTCCTTGCATCGCTGGACAAGATCAACTCACAGTTCTCTACGACCCTTGAGCGTCTTGCGAAGTAGTGGATACGCTGCGCTTCCTCACCCTATCAGAAGTCCTTACGATTCTCCGCGACCAGATTGCTCGCTATGGCGGAGACTTCGGCGTACGCGACATCGGGCTTGTCAGCTCCGCGATCGCGGTCCCTCAAGCGTCGTTCGAAGGCAAACGCCTTCACGTCGACCTCTATGAGATGGCTGCAGCGTACGCGTTCCATCTGTGCCAAAACCACCCGTTTGTCGATGGCAACAAGCGGGTAGCTCTCGCATCAGCCCTCGTTTTCCTAGACCTGAACGGAATCTCGATAGCAGACCCGGACGATAAACTGTATCCCCTGATGATGTCTGTCGCGTCCGGTCGAGCCCAGAAGTCTCAGATCGCGGCCGTCTTGCGGGAACTCACTCCGAACGACGATGTCGAGGTTTGAGCCTGGATCAAACCGAGCCTGTCGGGCGCGGATCAATGCCAGCCGCCCTCTATCACCAATAACGCCATAAGCTCCATATCATAACCTGCGTCCAGCAGACGCCTGTCACGGTGGAAGGGAACCCGGCATTCTGCGTCTTCGTCCGGCCTTTACGGGCACGACTCTCGCCGGGCACGGCGCAGCTGACGCAGGCCGTTAGATAGAGGTTC
>SLTF01000411.1 GCA_007130025.1 Spirochaetales bacterium
CCGGCGGCCATGGCGGGGGCAATCTTGCGCGCCGCCAGCAGCAGCGGGAAGTTCCACGGGGAGATGGCGGCCACCACGCCGATGGGCTGTCGGAGCACCAGATGGCGTTTGCCGTCCACCTGGTGGGGTACCACGCGGCCGTAGGCGCGCCGCGCCTCTTCGGCAAACCAGCGGAAGTGGTCCACGGTGGCGTTTACCTCGGCGAGCGACTGTGCCAGCGGCTTGCCGTTCTCGCGGGTGATGTCGCGCGCGATCTCCTCCGCGCGGCGGCGCAGCCCGTCGGCCACGGCCAGCAGGTAGTCGCCGCGCTTGATGCCGGTGAGCGCGCGCCATGCGGGTAGCGCCTGTTTCGCCGCTTCCAGGCTGCGGCGGGCGAGGTCGCGGTCGCCCACGGCCACCCGCGCGATCTCGTCGCCCGAGCCCGGGTCGGTTATCACCCTGTGGCTGCCGGTGTCGATCCATTCTCCGTTGAGGTAGAGTGTGTAGGTGTCCATTACTGTGGTACCTTCTCCCAATCGCTGAGGAATTGTTGCATGACCTGATCGGTGAGCGGATGCTCGTAGAGCAGGCTCATCACGTCGTAGGCCATGGTACAGATATCCGCGCCAATGAGGGCCGCGTTCAGCACGTGCTGTGGATGGCGGATGGCCGCCACGATGATTTCGGTCTGGTAGTCGTAGTTCTGAAAGATGGTGCGGATTTCGGAGACCAGGTTCATGCCGTCCTGCCCCACCTGATCGAGGCGCCCCACAAACGGACTGATGTAGGCCGCGCCCGCCTTGGCCGCGAGCAGCGCCTGGACGGCCGAGAAGTTGGTGGTGACGTTGGTTTTGATGCCCTCGGCGGCAAGCCGTCGCACGGCAATCAGCCCCTCTTTCATGACCGGAACCTTCACGACGACGTTATCGCCAATCTTTGCCAGGGCGCGGCCCTCGGCCACAATGGTATCGGCGTCGAGCCCCATGGCCTCCAGACTCACCGGTCCGGGGACCATGCGGCAGATTTCGGGATAGAGCTCGGCGGGCTTTCGCCCCGCACGGGCAACGTGGGACGGATTGGTGGTAACCCCGTCAATGATGCCCCAACCGAGCACCTCCCGGATCTGGTCTACGTCGGCGGTATCAAGAAAGAGCTTCACTCGTGGCCTCCCGCGTGAGATTTTTTCCCAGCACGCGGTAGTTTCGGCCACAAACCGAGGATCGTCAAGGGCAAAGTCGGGTATGCTGGTGTTCACCAGCGCTCTGTGCTACACTGATACCCAAGTAAGAACGGAACCGATCGAGGGGCATCCACCGTGACAGACAATTCTCAGGGATCTTCCGTGCTCGCCGAGGTGCTCGGTGCGCATCGGGCCCTGCTGGGATCTTCAGACGTTCCGAAGGCGGTTTTCGAGGCGCTCTCCAAGGTAGGGAATGCCGCCCGGGTGGATCGAGCGTACATCTTTCAGATCACCGGAACGGAAAACGACGAATCATTCGCATCGCAGCGCTACGAGTGGGTGAGCGAAACGACGTCGCCGCAGATTGACAACCCCCAACTGCAGGATCTGCCGTTGCGGGCCTCAGGCTACTCACGCTGGCTCGATTCGTTTCTGCAATTTCGGCCGATCTACGGGAACATCGAGGATTTACCCGCGGATGAGCGGCCGGCGCTCGAAGAACAGGGGATCGTATCGATTCTGATTGTACCGATCTTTGCCGATTCTCAGCTCTGGGGGTTTGTTGGCTTTGACGATTGCCGAACGCGCAGGGTATGGATTGAGGCCGAGGTAGACCTCCTGGTTTCGCTGACGGTTTCGCTAGGGTTCGCTCTGAGCGGCTCGCGTGCCGCACTCGACTCGGCCACCACGTCGTCGCTTGCCATGGTTGGCAGGCTTCTGGACGTCCATTCGGCCATCTTCTCGGATACGCCAATGGATCATCTGATGCAGCGAACCGAGGCGCGGGTGCGCATTCTGCTTGAGGCGCATCGGTATCTCATCGGACGCGGCGCGCTCGATACCATCTCGGCGGCGGACCTGCTGCACGCACTGACGGTGCACTACGATGCGGTGAGTCGATGCGGCACACCCGGTCCCGCGGGACGCGTTCAGGTCTCCGCGGGCGCGGTTGCACTTCCCATTGACCGAGCGCTCGATGTTGTCATTGTGCTGGCGGACGTTCTGGCGGTCATCGCCTGCAACGACTCAACGGGCTGCCACGACCTGGCCAACGTACGGCTTGGGGTTTCGCTTCAAGCTGTCGAGGGTAGGGCCGAGCTGACCGTCACCGCCATGGAGAAGGATGGAACCCCGGTGGAGGGGCTGCCGCCGCTCGACGGCATGGCCCATGTGCTTCTGCGCCGGGTGCAGGAGCAGATGCGTGCGACGGTAGTCCGCACCACCGTCGCGGGTCTGCTCTTCCGGATGCAGTTTCCGGTGACTTAAGCGCGTTCGTCCCTGTTGCCATGATCGAGCGGACCGGTGATCGCGAGCGGTCGGCCGGTATCACCGTAGTCGTTGGTCTCGCCGAGCCGGAAGTACGAGACGCGGTCGGTGAGTCCTGCAGCCTGGGAAGAAAGCTCCTCGGCCATGGAGGCGAGTTCCTCGGCGGAGCTCGCGTTCTGCTGCACCACCTGCTCCAGTTGCTGGATCGCCTTGTTGATCTGATCGGCGCCGGCGGTCTGTTCGCGCGTGCTCGCGCTGATTTCCTGGATCAGGCCTGCGGTTTTTTCAATGGCGGGAACGATGTCACGCAACAGTGCGTTGGCTTCGTTTGCCACCTCCCCGCTGGTCTTCGCGCGCGCGTTGATGTCCGCGGCGGCCTGTCCGCTGCGCTCGGCGAGCTTCCGTACCTCTCCGGCCACCACCGCAAACCCTTTCCCCGCCTCACCGGCGCGTGCCGCCTCGATTGCCGCGTTCAGCGCCAGCAGGTTGGTCTGCCGCGCGATCTCCTCGATCACCCGGATGCGCTCGGTGATGTCGGTCATTGCCTCGGTGGCCTTCTCCAGCGCGCCACGCCCGTGGGTCGCCTGTTCCGCGGAGTTTCGGGCAAGCTGGTCGGTCTCCCGCGCGTTCTCGGACGCGTGCTGGATGTTGGAGCTCATCTCCTCCATGGATGAGGCAACCTCTTCGGCCGCGGACGCCTGCTCTGCCGATCCGTTGGAGAGGGTATCCGCCACGGCGCGCACCTGTTCGCTACCGGAACTCAGAGCGCCGGCCGACTCCTGGATAAACGAGATCACCCCGGCGAGGCGCTCGGTCATCTCCGTCAGGGCGCGTGAGAGATCGCCCACCTCGTCCGCCCGCCGCACCAGCGCTTGATCCAGGGAGGCCGACAGGTTCCCCGACGCGACCTCCTGGGCCATGGATACCGCGGCCGCTACCGGGCGGACCACCGCGCGCGAGAGGATGAATACCAGCGAGCCAACACTGAGCAGCGCGATCACCGCAACGATGCCCAGAATGACCATCACCATGGTGCGCGTCATATCCGCGATCACCGCGGCGCGAACGCCCAGAAAGAGCATCCCCACCACGTTTCCGGTAACGGAACGAATGGGCATGTAGGCTGCGCGGAAGGGAACGCCCTGAATCTGCGATGGGCCGTAGAAGACCTGCCCCCGCTGCAGGACGGCGGTCTCGATCTCGGAGTTCCCGAGCCGGGTTCCGACGATGCGCTCGCCGGCGGCGTTGCGGATGGTGGTAACGAGGCGGGTATCGCCGTCAAAGACCGTAACTTCCGCGTTGTGAACCGCGCCGAGCGAGTCGACGTAGGCGGGTTCACTCAGGACAAAGCCGGTGGAGACCGCCCCGATCTGCGTGCCGTCGGCGGCGCGCAGGGCGGTTGCTCCACGCAGCGACAGCCGAACCACCGCGCCGGGTTCGACGCCCACCCGGGTCCCGCCGGCGAGGGCTGCCTGCAGGGTGGTCTGATTGGCAATACTGTCACCAAACTGGTCGGGTGCGTGTGCACGAACAAACACGGAACCCGCCGTGTCGGTCACCACAAAGAACTCGGTTCCAAACGCGCGCATCGCGAGCCGGCCCAGCTCAATTGCCGCCGCACGGTCACCCGCCTGAAGGGCGGAGGCAAGCCGCGCGGAGTCGGTGAATCACTCGAGCATGGACTCGAGATCGTGGGTACGCTCGTCCAGATTGCGCTGAACGGCCGCAGCCTTCACCTCCACTTCGTTCTGGAAGAAGCCGGTCATGCTCTGGTTGATCACGTACGCAACCGTCCCCACCACCGCCGCGGAGAGCACCGCGATCGCCACCAACACCGGCACGATCAGACGCGCCGCCAATTTGTACTTCATGGGTTGCCTCCCCCCTGCACACAGCTCGCCGATAACAGACTAAATTACTACAGAATAGTCGATTAGTATATTGTGGACAAAAAAAGTTGTCAAATGGATTTTTCCCACCCATCGCGGC
>SLTF01000294.1 GCA_007130025.1 Spirochaetales bacterium
CGTACATGGCGCGTCACTACTACGATCTGTTTCGGCTGATAGAGGCGGGTGTCGCGACACGCGCGGTGGCGGACCTCGACTTGTTCGCGCGTATCGTACGCCACCGCAGCACGTTCTTTCGGTACGGGTGGATCGACTATGCGGCGCTGAGGAAAGGGAGCATCAATCTCGTGCCCGACGCCGCCCACATCTCCGGGTGGGAGTCGGACTATAACCGGATGAGACCAGAGATGTTCTTCGGCGACGTGCCGACCTTTGCTCGGATCATGGACGCAGTGCGGGTGTTTGAGAACCAGTTCAACGTGACTCGTCGTTTTCAGTAACTCGTCTGCGCCCTCAGCGCCCGGTCAAGTCAGCTCTCCCACCTCTTGACCGCTCGTCGCCGCCGCTCGTCGCCGCCCGGAGCGCACTCTATGACGGCTCCCTGTCACGATCAAAGACGCGGCGGAGATCGACGGGCAATCCCGGAAAGAGTTGCGGTGCCACCGTGTCGTCGGACGTGAAGAGGACCGGCTTCCGATATCGCGCGCCGCGTTGCCGCGGCACCGCGGTGGCTCCGGCAGGAGTCTCCGGAAGCACGGAGTAGACCATGAGTGTGTCGTTGGCAGGATTGAGAATCCAGTACTCCCGAACGCCGTGGCTCTCGTAGAGACGGAGCTTCTCTTCCATATCCTTGAACGCGGTTGCCGGAGAGAGGATCTCCAGGACGAAGTCCGGCGCACCCGTGCAGCCTTGGCGGGTCAGCTTGGCTGAGTCGCATACCACAACCAGATCAGGCTGTACCACGGTGTCGATCTCATCGGGCGCGGCTTCGGCCGACTCCGGGAGCACAACGTCAAACGGGGCTGCGTAGGCGCTGCAGGGACTACCTTCCAGGTAGGTGACGAACAGATAGGTGACATACGCGAGAATTCCCTGGTGTCGTCGCGCGGGGGCAGGGCTCATATCGTAAGCGACGCCGTGTATCAACTCCCACCGTTCGCCGTCAGGCCAGGCTAGGTAGTCGCTGTAAGTGACGGAAACGTCCTTGTCGCCCTTCGGAATCGCCACAAGCGGTAGTCTGCGGTGTTCCAGAGCGCATGTCAACCGATGTTCGCGTCGTCCTCAGTCCGGCGTGAACGGCAGGATTCCGGGTGGCGGCGGGGCGATCGCGAAGTGCCCGGCGCTCTTGCTGACCGGAGCGTCGCCGATGATCACCTCTGCAATGAGGTCTCCTCCGCCGGAGGCAAGAGAGGCTGCGCTGAACCGCAGGATCTCGCCGGCTGCCGTGAAACCGTCCTCGACCCAGAGGTTGCCGTCCCGGTCGAACCCGAGCGTCGACACGTAAAGCGAATCCCCGGCATCGCGGTCGGCCTCGTCGCGGTAGAACACGAACTCGGTCACGGCCGGGTCATCGGTAGAGATCGAGCCCGTGATCGCCGCAGGGTTCGTGATCCGGTAGACGTACCTCGCATAGTCTGACACCCACAGGTTGCCGTCAGCGTCAAAGGCGACGGCGTTCGGCTCGACGAGAGCGATCGACCCTGGTGCCGATTCCGGCTCAACCTGAACCCACGGCGGCCCCGGGTCATCATCGAACGGGAGCGCCTGCAGGTCGGCGATCGCGAAGCGGTAGACCGAACCGTACGCGTCCGCGACGTAGACCAGCGACCCGTCAGGACTCAGCGTGAGTCCGTACGGCGACACGATACCCCAGTACGCGCGGTCCGGATCCCGATCGACCGGTGTCGCCGACACTGCCGTGATGTCGGCAACACCCGGGAAGACCAGCACGGAGCCGTACCCATCGTCGGCCACCCAGAGGTTCCCGTCGCCGTCGAACGCGATCGCCATCGGTCCCCCCATGTCGTCGGACCGAAACGAGTACGCGGGCGCCGTCGGGACCGCACCGTCGGCAAACTGGGCCGCATCGAACCGGACGATGACCCCGTCCCACCAGCTCGCCATCCAGATCGACCCGTTGCGCCCCAACGCGAGCCCTTGCGGGTTGCCCGCGAACTCCGATGTGTCGATCTCGATCACGGGCTGCGGAGACCCGCTCGTCTTCAGATCGGCAAGCCGGTACGCGACCAGCATCTGGTCCTGAAACGCCGTGTACCAGAGCAGCGACTGCTGAGCCAGCAAGTCTTCGGACTCGTCGCCGAGCAATGCGCACCCGGCAATGAGCATCAGGCCGACAAAGCCCGCAACGATAACCAGTCGATACGCGCGCATTGCTCCTCCCGCGCACAATATATTACTAGAACACTAAACATCATGCAATCATCCCGTGGCACTCAGCGGCCGCGAGTCGGTCCGAGGCGTAACAAGCGAACCGTGCACGACGGGCTCCCCCCGCGGGGCTCCGTTCTGGCGGTCGAACGGGCGGCTCGAACGAACGCGGCCGGTCAGGCAGTTCGACGTCCTTTGGCAGACGGGGATGGGCGGGGCGCACCTCCACCCGCAGACCGGCCTCGCGACACCCTGCCTGGGCGACGAGTTCCTCGACCACCTGCACGCGGTTGCAGAGGAGGCCGGGAAGCGCGGGATGCACGCGTGGCTCTACGACGAGGACCGCTGGCCTTCGGGTTTCGCGGGCGGTCTTGCGACTGCGGAAAAGCGGTACCGTCTGCGTCACCTCAGGCTGTCGCGAACCTCTGGGCGAGCTCTTCCGCACGCTCCGCTTCTGCGACCGCCTCAATCTGGTCTGTCGGCGTCTACCTACTCCTGTGGAAACGGCCCCCACCGTTCGGCGGTGTCAGTTTCGCGGTCGTAGGTCCTCTGGCCGTCACGGAGGAAGGGTACCGCCTGCGCCCAGTAGGTGTCGTGCTGGTTGAGGATCGGTTCGGCGCTGTACTGCGCCAGGTAGATGCGCCGCATCTCATCGGAGGTGTTCGCGCCCGAGCGGTGGAACGTGTAACTCGTGAACGCGACGATACTCCCGGCAGGGCACTCCACCGGTATGCCGGCGTCGTCGCCACGGTAGCCAATCAGATCGTTCGTTCCCTCTTCCTTCGTGTGGTCGAAGATCCGCTCCTTCGTGCCGGCTCGTGAGTGCGGCAGGATGTACACGGTTCCGTTGCGCTCGCTCACGTAGTCGAGTGTGCACCAGCAGGTCAGGTAGGGTCGGTGCGTCGTCTGGCGCATCCGGTGCTTCACGTAACCCGAGTCCTGATGCCACGCGAACTTCATTCCCTGCTCGGGGCCCTTGACCACCCACTGTTCGTTGAACAGGAACGCGTCTGGTCCCAGCGTCGCCAGGCAGACCTCCGCCATGAGGTCACTGTAGATGAACCGGTGCATGCGATGGCTCATCCGGTACTTGTTGCCGATGAAGTAGCGGCTGCCGCGATGGGTGATACCTCGCGTCTTCTCTCCGGCCGCGTCCATCTGGCCGTCGGTGTACCCGACAGAGTAATGACACTCCTCCTGCAGCATGCGCAGAAGCGACTCCGGTATCACTCGCTCCAGGATCATGTACCCTTCTTCGTGATACTGTGCTCGCTGCTCCGCGCTCACCAGGCCCGTCTCGGTGTTCGTCGTCATATGCACTCCACGTGAAAAGGTGATATCAGTGGTCAGCAATCGCTGAGTCTACCTGATAGTGCGGATGGTTGCCACCGTCCGCTATCGACACCAGTCGCCGACTCAGTACGGGAACTCCGGTGAGCGTCGGGTGACGTCGCGCTTGTAGACCTCCAGGTAACGGGCGACGAGCTCCCCGCTCGCGGGTTCGTGGTGCGCGCGGGTGTACTCGACGAAGCGGCGGAGCTCCCGCTCCAGATCGATGCGTACGCCAAGCCCGCACCCGGTAACCCGATACCGGCCGTCGCCGAGCGACTCGACCTCGCATCGGCCGAACCGCAACTGGTACGGGTTGCCGAACCCGGAAAAGGTGGTGTGTCCCGCGGCGAGCGCCGCCCGAACCGCCTTGCCCGCCGCCTGCCTGCCGCCCTTGCCGACCAGGATCATGGAGACCGGGTAATCGATCGTCCCGTCACCGTGCTCGTCGTGACCGACCTCGCACGACTCTACCGTGAACTCTCCAAGACGACCGCCGGGCTTCGGCAGCCGCATCGTGAACCGGAACTTCTCTGCGAATGGCATGATCGCCTCCCACCCGGCCGCGTCCGGGCCGTGCCACGGTAGTTGTCACCTGACCTGAGTCGGGTAGGAGGCAACTACGGTACGCTACAGCCCCTATCTTCGGAACCAATGTCTGCGGCAGTTCTTGCCAGCACAGCGCTGATCGATCGTGTCCAGCACCAGTGCCACATCGTGAACACATGGGCGAACTCCACGCCGGATGCGCGCTATCTCACCGGGGTCCTGAAGGCTCGCCATCCGGACGATCAGGACCCATCATCGAAGGGGAATGGCAGACGAGATAACTGGGTCGGGCATAAAGCTCTCGCTCGCCA
>SLTF01000104.1 GCA_007130025.1 Spirochaetales bacterium
CGCGTTCCCATTCTGATGCTCACCGCATTGAACGCCACCGAGGATCGCGTGCGCGCATTCGATGCCGGAGCAACCGGTTTTCTCACCAAGCCGTTCGACCGCCTTGAGTTGATTGCCACGATCCGGTCGTATGTCAATCTGTCGCTGATGAATCATCGCTACACGCTGACCGCCGAGAATCACGTAACCGGCCTGCCTAACCGCGTCGGGTTCCGGGACCGCCGCACTGAGTTCTCCAAGCCGTGGCTCTATCTGGTCAAGATCGACGGACTGTCAACGATATCACAACTCTACGGCGAGGCCGAGGCGGACACGGTGGAGCGGCGCGTTGCGACGCGGTTCAAACCAATCGTACAGAACACGCAGCTCGAAGCAGCCGGGCTGTTTCATGTGGCCCGGGGGGTATTTGGGCTCGTGATTGATGACGCCGACGGGGTCCTGGATCGAGAGACGGCGATGACCCTGGGCGCTTCGCTGTTGCAGGGATTTGCTCAGGTGGAGGACGCCTCCGACGACGCAGCGTTTGGCAGCGATGTCACGATCGCGGTGGTTGCACCGTCCACCGATGGTGATCTTCTCGATCAGGCCGAGCTTGCACTTGGCGAAGCAAACCGCGCACGGATCAGCCTGGTGTACGCGGCCGACGTTGTTCCTCACGCGCGGCGCACCATCACCAACAATCTCATGTGGCTGCGGCGCATTCGCGCAGCGGTGGCAACCGACCGTATCGAACCCTACTTCCAGCCCATCCACGACAACCGAAACGGATGCGTCGCAAAGTACGAGGCCCTCGTGCGATTAATCGACACCAACGGCAAGCTGGTGCCTCCCAAGGACTTTCTTTCTATCGCCAAGACGAGCCGCCATTATGCCGAAATCACCCGCGCCGTTGTGGAGAAGTCGGTTGCGCTCTTTGCCGATCGTACCGAAGGGGTGAGTGTCAATCTCTCGATGCTCGATATCGACAACCGCGCAACGCGTAAGTTTCTCTTT
Organism: Spirochaetales bacterium; assembly: GCA_007130025.1. Classification (GTDB taxonomy): domain Bacteria; phylum Spirochaetota; class Spirochaetia; order DSM-27196; family PWMO01; genus PWMO01. The sequence goes on from SLTF01000104.1 coordinate 994, forward strand.
CGGACGATCGATCGGTATCCATCAATTCACAATCGGCTCACGCTCGAGATCGTGGAAGAGGAAGGGCTGGAGCATTTCGAGCAGGTGGCGGAGTTTGTCAGCGAAGTACGGCAGCGGGGCGTGACCGTTGCGATTGACGATTTCGGCAGCGGCTATTCAAATTTTGCCCGCGTGATCCAGCTGGCGGTGGACTACCTCAAGATCGATGGAAGCCTGATTCGTGACTGTGATACCGACCCGGTTCGACGCACCACAATCGAAATCATCAAATGGATTGCGGATCTCTCCGGAATTGAGGTAATCGCCGAGTTCGTCGGATCGGAATCGGTGGCGTCCTACCTCAAAGCCCTGGGCATTCAGTATTCCCAGGGCTATCACTACGGCGTCCCGGCTCCGGCCGGTGAGCTCCCGACCGCGGGCTGCGGACCCGTTGACGGCTGACACACCGGCCGTTTCGGTTTAGGATGTACCAGTAACCGCGCGGGAGGCGCCCGACGATGAAACCAATACCAGTACTGATAGCCGCCGCACTGCTGCTCTGCCTGGGGCCGGCGGTCGCGTTTGCCCAAACTACCATGAGCGTCGAGGTTCGTGAGACCCAGCTTCGGGCCACACCCAGTTTCCTTGGACGCGTTGACGCGCTGCTCCAGTACGGCGATCAGGTGTCCGTACTCGAAGAGGCGCAGGGATGGGCGCGGGTGAGACACCAGGGAGCCACCGGCTGGGTTCACGGGTCGGCGCTGACCACCAAGCGTATTGTCATGCAGGCCGGTGATGCATCCGCCCAGCGTGGTGCCACCGGAAGCGAAGTCGCACTCGCGGGTCGTGGATTCAACCAGGAGGTTGAGGATCGGTATCGGGCGGAGCAGGGACTCGATTTCTCCGGCGTGGACCGGATGGAGGGCTACGGCGTGGATCCTGAGCGTCTGGCAGCCTTTCTTTCCGAGGGGCAGTTGCAGCTGCCGGGAGCGACCCAATGAACCGATGCACCGACTTGTCGAGAGCAATACGTATCGCGTTCATCGCGACCCTGGTCCTGGCAGCAATCGGCTGTGCGGGGCTTGGCTCGATCACCGAGATTGGAACGGGTGTGGCGGTTGCAACCGGGCGCATGACCGATCAGCAGGCACAGTCGCTGACGCGAACCGCCGAGGCGGTTGAGCGAAGCGCCGAGGACATCACCCCCGAGCAGGAGTACTACATCGGCCGGTCGGTCGGAGCGGTCATCCTTGACCAGTACCCGCCCTACGACAGTGCTACCGCTACCGAATACCTCAACCTGGTGGGGCAGGCGCTCGCGCTTGCATCCGACCGGCCTGAGCTCTTCGGGGGCTACCGCTTCATGATTCTGGAAGCCAACGAGGTGAACGCCTTCGCAACGCCCAGCGGGCTGATCTTTGTTTCGCGGGGCATGCTCCGGCTCACCCGTTCCGAGGACGATCTCGCGGCGGTGCTCGCCCATGAGATCGGCCACATTCAGCATCGGCACGGTCTGAAGGCCATCCGCACGTCGCGAATTACCACCGCCCTCACCAGCGCGGCGCTCACGGGCGCTCAGTTTGCCACCTCCGCGGAAGTCGCTGAGCTGACGGCCGCGTTCGAGGGCTCCATCACCGACATCACCTCCACCCTGATCAACAGCGGCTACTCACGCGGCGCCGAGCGCGAGGCAGACGAGGCCGCGGTTGAGATCATGAAGCGGGTGGGGTACGATCCCACTGCGCTGATCCGCGTACTCGAGCGCATGGGCGAAGGTTGGGATCCAGCCGGTCCCGGTTTCGCGCGGACCCACCCGGCACCCGATACTCGAATTTCGGTTGTTCAGCGTGCCATTGGTTCCTACCGTCATCAGCCCGTCGGGGCTGCCGCCCGTCAGCGACGGTTTGACCGCGCCCTCGGTTCGATCTGACCGGGGAGGGATGCCATGAGTGCATTGCAACCCGATCACCCCTCGCGTACCGCGCGCGTAGTTGCCACGGCGCTGCTTCGCGGTGTCATCGTGGCGGCCATTGCAGCGGTCTGCTCTTTGCTGCTCTGGTTCAGCGGCGCTCTGGAAGCGTTTGAAGCACGAACCTGGGACGCCCGCGCCCGCTTCTTTGCGTCGCGCCGCGAGCCCGATCAGCGGGTTGTACTGGTCCTCCTCGATCAGGCGAGTCTCGACTGGGCGCGCGATGCAATGGGCCTCACCTGGCCGTGGCCGCGTGAGGTCTACTCCTACCTGGTGAACTTCGTCGGCCGTTCCGGTGCTGAAGCGCTTGCATTCGATGTTCTCTACCTCGAGCCGTCGGCCTTTGGGGTGTTTGACGACCAGGCATTCGGCGAGGCCATTGCGCGGTACGAGCGCTTTGTGGGTTCCGCCTTTTTTGGGCAGGAGACCGGGACGGTCTTGCAGTGGCCCCCGGATGTGCCAATACCGAGCGTGGCGGCCGTGCGAACGGCTTCCGCGGGCCGGGCCGAGCGCGACCCGGTTCTGGAGTACCGGTACCCGCGCGCGGCGTTTCCCATTGCCGAAGTTTCCCGGAACAGCCGCATCCTCTCCAACGTGCAGCTCGAGCCGGACGGCGATGGGGTCTACCGGCGGGCTCGGCCCATTGTGATGTTTGACGGCCAGGTTGTACCGTCGCTGGGACTCGCCACCTGGCTCGCCTCGCTGGTGACCGGATCCGCCCTCACCCTTGAGCTTGACGGCAGTACCCTGCGCGCGGGTGAGCACTCCATCCCGCTGGACGCCTCCGGCCGTGTCATCCTTCAGTTCAAGAACGAGCGCGGACGACACCGCGATTTCAGTGCGGCCGCCATCCTGCAGAGCGAGATTCAACTGCTGTCCGGGGAAGAGCCGCTTGTTGATCCGGCCGAGTTGGATGGTGCCTACGTGCTGTTTGGGTTCTCCGCACCCGGACTGTTTGATCTTCGCACCTCTCCCATAACGTCACTGGTGCCGGGGGTGGACATTCACGCAACCTTGCTGGAGAACCTGCTCTCGGACGACTTCATTCGCCCCTTTCCCGTCTGGGGCACCGTAGCGCTGACGCTGCTCCTGGTGCTTGCCTCCGCCCTGATCGCAACCCTGGTTGTTGGAGCAGGACGCACGGTTATGGCCTTCCTGGTACTGCTCCCCATTCCAACGGGTATCGCCTTCATCGGGTACCACAGTGGGTACTGGGTTCCCCTGCTCCTGCCCACGGTGGGCGTAGCCCTCGCTCTGGTGGGTTCCAGCGTGGCCAACTACGCCACCGAGGGTAAACAGCGACGCTATATCAAGAACGCCTTCCAGCAGTACCTCAGTCCGGCGGTCATTGAGGAGCTGATTCAGGATCCCGGCCGGCTCCGTCTGGGTGGGGAACGCCGTGAGCTCTCAATTTTCTTCTCCGATCTGCAGGGATTCACGTCGCTTTCGGAGGGGCTCTCGCCGGAAGATCTCACCGCTCTGCTCAACGAGTATCTCTCCGCCATGACCGACATCATTCACGACGAGGGAGGAACCGTCGACAAGTACGAAGGTGACGCGATCATTGCCTTCTGGAACGCACCGCTCCCGCAGGACGACCACGCCGAGCGCGCCGTTCGGGCGGCCCTTCGGTGCCAACAGAAGCTCGCCGAGTTGCGGCCGATCTTCGCTGAGCGAGTGGGCAAAGAGCTGTTCATGCGAATTGGAATCAACAGCGGCCCGGCGGTGGTGGGAAACATGGGATCCCGTACGCGGTTTGACTACACCATGCTGGGTGATTCGGTGAACCTGGCGGCGCGGCTGGAAGGCATCAACAAACAGTTCGGCACCTACACCATGATCTCTCACGCAACGCTTTCTCGAACGGGGTCGCTCTTTGCCGCGCGCGAACTTTCGCGCGTTGCGGTGGTGGGGCGCGCGGAGCCGGTGGTGGTCTACGAACCCTTCTTCCCCGATGAGTACGAACGGGAACGACCTCGTCTCGAAGCGTTCCGGGACGGTCTGCAGGCGTATTATGCGGGTGACTTTGCGGACGCCGAAGCGCGGTTCACCCGAATCAGCGCGCAGGACCCCCCGGCGGCGCACTATCTTCCCCGCTGCCTCGAATTGAAGGAGCAGCCACCCGTGGAGTGGAACGGGGTGTGGGTGATGACGTCCAAGTAACCACGACTCGCGCGGGGAAGATCCCGCGCGCGGTTACTCTTCGGGACTGAACTCGTCTTTTCCCGCGCCGCAGACCGGACAGACCCAGTCCTCGGGCAGCGCGTCAAAGGTGGTTCCGGCGGGGATTCCGGCGTCCGGATCTCCTTCGCTCGGGTCGTAAATGTAGCCACACACCATGCAGACGTACAGTGTCATTGTTCAATCTCCGGAGTTTACGGCCACTGCACGTCGGTGAGCAGCGTGAGCTTGGTCCGGGCGCGTTCGTCCTCGGGGTTCAACTCAACCGCCCGTTGCAGGCACTTGATCGCTTCGAGATTATTGTGAAGCCCGTAATGGGCAACCCCAAGCATGTAGTGGACTTCGGCGAAATCGGGAGTGGCCTCAGCGAGTTCGGCCAGCAGATCCAGGGCCTCTCCGTACGCCTTGTGCTTGATCTTGAGCTGCGCGAGGTAGAAGTTGGCGATCAGCGATTCCCGCGAGGTTTTGCGGAACGCGGCAAACCCTGCAGCGGCCGCCTCGTCCTTTCCAAGGAAGAATTGAATCAGCCCAACAAAATAGCCCGCCATGGCGTGGCTTTCACTTCCCATCGCCACCACGGTGGAAAACGCTTCGAGCGCCTCGTCAAGGCGGCCCATGCGGTAGAGACAGACACCGAGTTTGTAGAACGCAATACCAAACTTGGGGTTAACCGCCGTTGCCTCGCGATAGGTGGCGATGGCGTCTTCGAGCTTGCCCAGGGAGTAACGGATGTTCCCAAGAATGAGCAGATAGAAGGTGTTGCTGGGATCACCGCTGCTCAACTCGCCAAACGCGGTCTCGGCAGCGGCCCACTCACCGGCGAGGTAGTGGCTCATCGCCTTCTGATACTGGGGATCCGCGTAATTCAGTTCCATCACTCGTGCTCCTTGTTGTGTTCCTGTCGGCGGTTGCGCTTCAGTCTACTACGCATGTCCGCTGCGTGCAACCAAACAGGTCCCGGCAAAACTCGTTTGGGCTCAGATCATGCTGCGGGGATCGAGCAGCTCCGCCACCCGTTCTTCCGGCAGAACCTTTGCCTCCAGCACAACGTCGCGGATTTTTCGCTTCTCGCGGTAAGCGGTGTAGGCGAGCTGCGACGCCTTGTCGTAGCCGATCTCGGTTGCGAGCGGTGTGACCAAGGCCAGGCTCCACTCAATCCAGTACGCGAGTCGATCGGTGTCGGCGGTGATGCCGTCAATGCAGCGCTCGGCGGTCCGGCGGCAGGTGGCAGCAAGAACCGCCATTGCCTCTACGGTTTCGTACGCAATGAGGGGGTGCATCATATTGAGTTCCAGCGGCGCGTGCTGTCCGGCGGTAGTCACGGACACCACCTTGCCCATGACGTAGGCGGCCACCTGAATCATCATCTCGGGGATCACCGGGTTTACCTTGCCCGGCATGATCGAGCTGCCCGGTTGCAGCGACGGCAGAATGATCTCCCCTAGTGCTCCGCGCGGGCCACTTGCGAGCAGGCGCAGATCGTTGCCAATCTTCATGATGCCGGTGGCCAGAACGTTGAGCGCGCCCATGAGCTCCACCTGAGAGTCGCGCGCCGCGATTGCCTCAAACCGATTGTCGGCGGGACGAAACGGCAGTCCGGTTTCGGCGGCGATGCCGGCGATGGTCTTCTCGGCAAACTGCGGGTGGCAGTTGATGCCGGTGCCCACCGCGGTGCCGCCAAGCGCCAGCTCCTCAAGGTGGGGGAGTACCGAGGCGACCCGCTTTCGATCCTTGCGGATCTGCGCCGCATAGCCGCCAAACTCCTGACCGAGCGTCATGGGAACGGCGTCCTGCAGGTGGGTACGTCCGAGCTTGACCAGATCGGCGAATTCGCGCTCTTTGGCGGCGAGCGACTCTTCGAGCACCAGCATGTCGGCAAGAAGCTGATCGACCACCATGCGATTGGCGATGTGAATGGCGGTGGGGATGACATCGTTGGAGGACTGGCCGCGGTTGACGTGATCGTTGGGGTGCACCGGTTTGCGGGTGCCCAGCGGTTGGCCCAGGATTTCGTTGGCCCGGTTTGCCAGGACCTCGTTGGTATTCATGTTCCACGACGTACCCGAGCCGGTCTGAAAGACATCGATGGGAAAGTGCTGATCCCAGCGACCGGCGTACATCTCGTCCGCGGCGGCCACAATTGCATCGGCAAGAGCGGTGTCCAGCAGGCCGAGCGCCGCGTTGGTTCGCGCGGCGTGCTTCTTGATCAGCGCCAGCGCCCGAATCATGGCAACCGGGATGCGGATGCCGGATACCGAAAAGTTCTCTACCGCGCGTTGCGTCTGCGCTCCCCAGTATGCCCAGTCGGGGAGGCGGACCTCACCCATTGAGTCGGATTCGCTTCGGTGTCCAGCCTGTTGCATCGCGTTATCCCTCCGCAGGAACGTGAGTTATCGTGACAGAAATCGTGATCGAGGGTATATTACCACCAGGAGCAGAAAATGGCAAACATCGGCATCATTGGCAGTGGAAACGTTGGGGCCAACTGCGCGTTTTTTATCGCGGAGAAGGGCGTAAGCGACGTGGTTCTGTATGATATTCAGGACGGCATGTCAACCGGAAAGGCCCTGGACATGATGGAAGCCGCGCCCGTGCGCGGCTATCGCACCAAGATCAGCGGGACCGACCGCATCGAAGACGTGTTGCGCAGTGACATCCTGATTGTTACCGCGGGCGCGGTCCGGCAGCCGGGCATGAAGCGCGAAGATCTCTTTGAGGCCAACCGCGCAGTGGTCAGCGAGATCGCCCAGAAGATCGGGGCCCAACCGCAGAAATCCGAGTACAAGGTGATCGTGGTGACCGAACCCGTCGACATGATGACGGCCCTCTTTGTGAAGGAGTCCGGTCTTGCTCGCGAGCGGGTGATGGGGCTTGGAGGCACGCTCGACGCCACGCGGCTGCGTTACCTCATCGCGCACGAGCTGGGCGTAGCGATGGAAGACGTTTCGGCCACCGTTGTCGGACGCCATTCCTCCTCGATGATCCCGCTCGCCGACTACTGTACCGTGGCCGGCGTTCCCATCTCGCGCCTGCTTTCGGCGGATAAGATAGAAGCCCTCTTCGAGGCGACCCGCACCGCGGGGGACCTCATCGTCAAGATGGCTCAGCGCGCCAACGCGTACTACGGCCCTTCGGCCGTTGCCTGCGATCTTGCCGAGGCAATCAACCACAATTCCGGGCGTATTCTTCCGGTCTCTCTGGTCCTCAACGGTGAATACGGCGTCTCAGGCGTCGCCATGAGCCTTCCCGCGGTGATCGGGAAGAACGGTGTCGAGCAGGTGCTCAAGCCAAAGCTCACCGGCGAGCAACAGAAGCAGTTCACTGCCACGGCAGACGAGCTTCGCCTTGTGATCGACGTGGCCTGAGCCCGGAATACCCAGCCGACAGGAGCAACAGAATGAGCAAAGTATCAGTTATCGGCGCCGGAAACGTGGGAGCAACCGCGGTCTACTACATCGCCGAGAAAAACATCAACGAAATTGTCATGATCGACGTGGTCGAGGGGCTTCCGCAGAGCAAGGCGCTCGACTTCCTTCACGCCGCCCCATCGCGAGGCTATCACGCCAACATCATCGGAACCAACGACTACGCGGACATTGCGGACTCGGACGTCGTGGTCCTGACCGCCGGCATCCCGCGAAAGCCCGGCATGGATCGCATGGACCTGCTGAAGACCAACGTCGGGATTGCCAAGACCGCAGCGCAGGCCATTGCGACCTACGCGCCCAACGCGGTGGTGGTGGTGGTGTCCAATCCGCTTGACGTGATCAGCATGGTGGCTCTCCGTGAGAGCGGATTTGCCCTCAAGCGCGTCGTTGGTATGGCCGGAATTCTGGACAGCACGCGGTTTCGCTACTTCATTGCCGAGAAACTCAATGTCCTGCCGAGTGACGTGCAGGCGATGGTGCTCGGCGGCCACGGCGATACCATGGTCCCGCTCCCGCGCTACACTTCGGTTGCCGGGTTCCCGCTGACCGAGCTCATGCCCGCCGCAGAGATCGAGCAGCTGGTGAATCGTACCCGAAACGGCGGCGCCGAGATCGTCAACTACCTGAAGAAGGGCAGCGCCTACTACGCCCCCGGCGCCTCGGCGGCCAAGATGGTGGAGGCCATTGTCAATGACGAAAAGCGCCTCTGCGCCGCCAGTGCCTATCTGCGCGGTGAGTACGGCCACTCGGATATCTTTCTGGGAGTCCCGGTGCTTCTTGGACGCAACGGTGTGGAGAAGATCCTGCAGCTCGACCTGCTGCCGGAGGAGCAGATCGCGCTCGACGAGTCGGCGGAAGCGGTTCGCGAAGGCGTTCGCAACCTGGAGACGTTCTACAAGCCCGGCTGACCGAGAAAGCCCGGCTGACCGGGAATCGGTCCGTTCGTTGAACGCCTGAAACGACGCGCGCCGGGCGAATGCCCGGCGGCGGCAGATATGTGGTGCGAGGACGGTTTACCGTTCGCCGATCGGAGTGATCGACCGTTCCTGGTGGCCGACGTAGAGCGCCTTGGGACGGAAGATCCGGTTGTCGGATCGCTGCTCAAGGATGTGCGCCAGCCAGCCGGGAGCGCGCGCGATCGCAAAGATCGGCGTGAAGAGCACGGTGGGAATGCCAAGCAGTCGGTAGACCGCTCCTGAGAAGAAGTCCACGTTGGGATAGATCGGTTTTCCCTTCTCTTCCATGCGGTTACGGAACACCGTTTCGATCTTCTTCAGGATGTCGTAGTACCGGGTCTCACCCTTCAGTTCACCAAGCTGCTGCAGGTAGTCTTCCATCACAATGGCGCGCGGGTCCTTGGCCTTGTATACGCGGTGACCCATTCCCATGATCTTTTTCTTCGCGTCAAGCGTCGCATTGACCCAGGCCTCGGCCTTGGCGACGTCACCAACTTTATCGACCATGTCCATCACCTTCTCGTTGGCACCTCCGTGCAGGCTGCCGTAGAGCGCCCCGATGGCCGCCGAGATGCTGCAGTAGCAGGTTGAGAGGGTTGAGGCAACCACGCGCGCGGTGAAGGTCGACGCGTTGAAGCTGTGTTCGGCGTGAAGGGTGAGGCAGTCGTCCATGATCCTTCCCTCGAGCTCGGTGGGCTCTTCACCGCGAAGCATATAGAGAAAATTTGCCCCGTGCGAGAGATCCTCGCGTGGCTCCACGTAGTCCAGGCCCGACCGGAACCGGTGCAGCGCCGCGACAACGGTGGCCAGCTGCGATACCTGGTGCAGGGTATTGCGGCAGTTGCAGTGGGCATCGTGCTGAATCCGGTGCTCCACGTACCCACTCAGGTAGGAAACAACCGCCTGAAGCAGCTCCATTGGGTGCGACTCTTTGGGGAACTCGCGGATCATCGCCTTGATGGGCTCCGAAATACCCCGTGAGCCGCGCATCTTTTTCTTGAATGCTTCAAACTGCGCGGCGTTCGGCAGCTCTCCGTAGAGCAGGAGGTAGGTTGCCTCTTCAAAACTGCAGGTCTTCACCAGCTCCCGGATGGGATATCCCATGTAGTAGAGCTTTCCATTTTCACCGTCGATCCGACAGATTGAACTCTCGGCGGCGATGACTCCCTCGAGTCCTTTTGCGTACTCAACCGATGCCATACGTTCTCCTTCCCATGCTATATGCTGCGACGCGCGCTGCTGCTCAGTATCGCTACTTGCTGTTAAGCATTCGGCCGTCGACCCCGAGCGCGGCCTCTTTCATTGCCTCCAACAGTGTCGGATGCGCGTGAACCGTTCGTGCAATATCCTCGGCACTCCCGCCAAACTCCATCACCGAGACCGCTTCACCAATCAGATCCGAGGCCCACGGCCCGACGATGTGTACCCCAAGCAGGCGGTCGGTCTTTGCGTCGGCGAGCATCTTCACAAAACCGGCGGTGCTCTGCATGGCAATGGCGCGACCGTTTGCCGCGAAGGGAAACACCCCGCTTCGGTAAGACACCCCATCGCTCTTGAGTTGTTCTTCAGTGCGCCCCACCGCAGCTGCTTCCGGCCAGGTATAGACCACGTTGGGGATGGCGTCGTAGTTCACGTGCCCCGGCTTTCCCGCGATGATCTCGGCCACCGCGACGCCCTCGTCTTCGGCCTTGTGCGCCAGCATGGGACCGTGGATGATATCACCAATGGCGTAGATACCTTCCACGTTGGTCCGGTAGTGCTCATCTACCACAATGCGGCCCTTCTCCCGGGTGATGTCGAGCTCTTCGAGGTTCAGGCCCTCCGTGTAGGGCTTGCGGCCCACGGCAACGAGCACCTTGTTTCCGCTGAAGCTCACCTCGCTTCCAGACTTGTCGGTTGCACTCAAGGTCGCACCGGTCTTGCTGACCTTCACCCCGGTGACCCTGGTCTCCAGGTGGAAGGTAATCCCCTGTTTCATCAGCTCTTTGCGCATGGTCTTTGCCACCTGCGCATCCCAGCCGGCGAGAATCTCGGGCAGAATTTCTACCACATGGACCTCTGAGCCCAGACGCGCCCAGACGCTTCCGAGCTCCAGACCAATCGCCCCGGCGCCCACGATGAGAAGCTTCCTGGGGACCGATTCGAAGGCGATCGCCTCGGTGGAACTCACCACGGTTTTGCCGTCGAAGGGAAGGAAGGGAAGGTCCTGCGGCACGCTGCCCGTGGCAAGCACGATGGACTTTGTGGCGATGCGCTCCGATTTGCCGCTGTCGCTGGTTACGGTTACCGAGCCGGGACCGTTGACCCGGCCAATGCCACGCAGCACGGTGACCTTGTTGGCCTTCATCAGCATGGCCACCCCACCGGTGAGTTTCTTGACCACCTGATCCTTGCGGCCGTTCATCGCCGGTACATCGATATTCACGCTCTTCACGGAAATGCCGTGATCCTGCGCCTCGTGCCCGATGCGGGCGTAGAGCTCGCTGGAATCCAGCAGCGCCTTGGACGGGATGCAGCCCACGTTCAGGCAGGTTCCGCCGAGGGTGGGCCATTTCTCGACCAGAATTACCTTCATGCCGAGCTGGGCGGCCCGAATTGCCGCAACGTAGCCTCCGGGGCCCGCGCCAATTACGGTGACGTCGCAGTTGTGGTCATTGGTCACGTTCTACTCCTCAAAGGTCCAGCAACATCTGCGTGGGGTCTTCAATCTGTTCCTTGATGCGGTTCAGAAGGCCCACCGCCTCCCGGCCGTCGATGATACGGTGATCGTAGGTGAGGGCGAGGTACATCATCGGTCGGATCACAATCTGGTCATTGACCACAACCGCCCGTTTCTGGATCGCATGCATCCCCAGCACCGCCGTCTGCGGCGGGCTCGGGATGGGCGTCGAGAGCATTGAACCAAACACGCCGCCGTTTGAGATGGTAAAGGTGCCGCCGGTGAGCTCGTCAGGGCTCAGTCGCTTCTCTTTCGCTTTTCCAATGAACGAAAGGATCTCCGCCTCGATCGCCGCAAACCCCTTGGTGTCTGCGTCGCGGATCACCGGAACAATCAGCCCTTTGTCGCTCGAGAGCGCCACCCCGATGTTGTAGTAGTCGTTGTAGAGGATGTCGGTGCCGTCGATGAAGGCGTTTGCCTCCGGGTAGTCGGCGAGCGCATTGCAGGCCGCCTTCACAAAGAACGACATGAAGCCCAGCTTCACGCCGTGCTTCTCGGCAAAACGGTCCTTGTGCTGCGCGCGCAGCGCCATCACGCCCGACATGTCGATCTCGTTAAAGGTGGTCAGGTGTGCGGACCCCTGCTTGGATCGCACCAGATTCTCGGCGATGCGCTTCCGGAGGTTTGACATCTTGACGCGGCGTTGCCGCGGACCCGTCTCCCCCCCGGACGACGGGGTTTGCGCCGGGGTGGCCGGGGCCGCCGGCCGGGAGGCGGGGGGCGTCTCTGCCGCGGCGAGGGCGTCTTCCTTGGTGATCCGGCCGCCGGGGCCGGTACCGGTGATCGAGGAGGGATCGAGCTTGTGCTCGGAGACAACCCGACGTACCGCGGGAGAGAGCGTGTCGGCGCTGGACGCCGGTTTCGCGGATTTATCCTCAGCCGCGGTCGGATTCTCTTCTGCGGGCTTCTGCTCCGCGGCTGCGGGCGCTTCGGCTGCCGCTTTCGCTGCCGGGGTCACCTTCTCTGCCGATGCCCCGGTTTCGGCGGCGTCGGTATCCACCGTGGCCACCGACTGACCAACCGATACCTCCGTGTCTTCCGACACGCTGATGCGCAGCACGCCGGCTGCCGGAGACGGTACCGACATCGTCGCCTTGTCGGTCTCCAGCTCAAACAGCTCGTCGCCCTTGGCGACGGTATCGCCGTCCTGTTTCAGCCATCCGGCGAGGATGCCCGACGTGACTGATTCTCCGATTTGCGGTACCACTACGTCCTGTTTCATCGTTGCACTCACTTTCTTCCGGGGTGTATCGTGTCCTTGCTACGAGGCGCTCTTCGGAACGGGTCCGAACGCTTCGGTCAGGATTGCATCCAGCTCCATCTGATGTTTACTGAAAGACCCCGCGGCCGGGCTGGGGCTCGAAGGGCGGCCGATGTAACGCAGTCTGCGATTGCTCGAGGCGAGAAGTTCGTCCAGGCGCTCCAGCATGAACAGGTAGGCGCCGCGGTTTCGCGACTCTTCCTGGCACCAGATCACTTCCGCGTCCGGCGCATATCTGCCGAGAACGGCGGAGACGCGCTCTCCGTCGAAGGGGTAGAGCTGCTCCACGCGGACGATAGCCGTATCGGAACGTCCGGTCTGCTCGCGACGGCTCAGCAGGTCAAAGTAGACCTTGCCGGTACAGAGTATCAGTCGCTTCACGCTTTTCGTTTTGATGGTGTCGTCGATCACCGTCTGGTAGTACCCCGACGTCAGGTCATCAACCCGCGAGACGCAGAGTTTGTGTCGAAGCAGGCTCTTGGGGGTCATGACGATGAGCGGCTTGCGGAAGCGCTGTTTCAGCTGTCGGCGCAGCGCGTGAAAGTACTGTGCGGGCGTGGTGGGGTAGACTACCTGCATGTTGTTGTCGGCGCAGAGCTGGAGGTAGCGCTCGAGGTGGGCGCTGGAGTGTTCCGGGCCCTGACCCTCGTACCCGTGCGGCAGCAGCATGACCAGACCGCTCGAGCGAAACCACTTGGACTCCGCCGAGGCGATGAACTGATCAATGACAACCTGCGCTCCGTTGGCAAAATCGCCAAACTGCGCCTCCCACATCACCAGCATATTGGGTTGCGAAAGGCTGTAGCCATAGTCAAACCCCAGCACCGCAAACTCCGACAGCGGGCTGTCGTAGACGCTGAACCACGCCTGATCCTTGCTGACATGCTGCAGTGGCGTGTAGGTCTTGGGCGAGCTGGTGGCAACGTCCCACCAGACCGCGTGTCGCTGCGAGAAGGTTGCACGTCCCGAGTCCTCGCCGCTGAGGCGGATGGGATGCCCTTCCAGCAGCAGGGAGCCAAATGCAAGCGACTCGGCGAAGGCCCAGTCGATACCATGGCCGCTCTCAATTGCTTTCTGCCGATCGGCGAGAAACCGCTTGAGCTTGGGATGGATGGTGAAATCTTCCGGGGCGGAGGTCAGGGCGGTTGCCACCTGGTCGACCACGGTGCGATCAACGCCGGTCTCTACCGGTCCGAAGTTGTAGGGGTTCTGCAATCCTGCCCAGTCGTCGCGCTGGAACGATTCGGAGAGATCAATCTCGTAGCCTGACTTCGCTTTTTCCAGTTCCTCGTCCAGGACGGCGCGGTATTTCTCGCGGAACGCCTGCTGGTCTTCCTGGGAGAATACGCCTTCCTCAGCGAGCTTCCTCCCGTAGATGGTTGGTGGTGTCTCGTGCTCCCGGATCAGGTTGTACATGATGGGATGGGTGAATGAGGGTTCGTCGGCCTCGTTGTGGCCAAGGCGACGGTAACAGACGATGTCCACCACCGCGTCGTACCCAAATTTCTGCCGAAAGCGCATCGCAAGGTCGATGGCGCGTACCACGCTCTCGGGGTGGTCGCCGTTTGCGTGGAAGATGGGTACCGGCATGGTCTTGGCGATGTCGGTGGGGAAGAAGGTCGAGCGTCCGTCCCGGCTGGCGGTGGTGAACCCAATCTGATTGTTGGTAACGATGTGAATGGTCCCACCGGTGCGGTAACCCTTCAGCTGCATGAGGTTGAAGGTTTCAGAGACCACACCCTGCCCGGAGAAGGCCGCGTCGCCGTGGATGAGCACGGGGATCACCTTCTTGCGATTCCAGTCCTTGCGGCGGCGCTGGATCGCACGGCACTTCCCCTCGACCACGGGGTCCACGGCTTCCAGGTGGCTCGGGTTTGCAACCAGGCTGATATGGATGGTCGATCCCTCCGCCGTTTTCAGATCAAAACTATGACCGAGGTGGTACTTCACGTCGCCACTGCCGCCGTAGGTGTGCGCTTTGTAGTTATCCAGAAACTTTGAGAACGTCTCCACCGCGGGTTTTCGCATTGCGTTGGTGAAAACGTTGAGCCGACCGCGGTGCGCCATGCCAAGCACAATCTCCTGAAGGCCGCGGTCTGCTGCATTGTCAATCAGATACCGAAGCGCCGGGATGAGCACCTCTCCGCCTTCCAGCGAGAAGCGCTTCTGCCCAATGAAGTTGGACTGCACGTAGCGCTCGAACTCTTCGGCCTTGATCAGGTCTTTCTGGAAGCGGATCTTCTGCGCTGGGGTCCAGACCCGACGGCTGTCGGGGCTCTCGATCTTTTCGATCAGCCAGCGCCGCATGGGTTTGTTCTGAATGTGCAGGATCTCCGCCCCGATGGTCGAACAG
>SLTF01000053.1 GCA_007130025.1 Spirochaetales bacterium
AGACATCCGCGTGGGGGATACCGTTACGATGCACAATCGTCCCTGCGAAAGTCCATTGCCCGGATTCCGCGAGGTCAAACCCGTAGTCTTCTCGTCGATCTATCCGGTTGATACTAACGATTACGATGAGCTTGCGGTTGCGATGGAGAAGCTCAAACTCAACGACGCGTCGCTCATGTTCGAAAAAGACTCTTCCGCGGCGCTTGGTTTTGGTTTCCGCTGCGGTTTTCTGGGCCTGCTCCACCTTGAAGTGGTGCAGGAGCGCCTCGAGCGCGAATTCGGGCTCTCCATGGTCCTCACCGCTCCCTCTGTTCGGTATGAAGTGATCCTGAACAGCGGGGAAATGCTGGCAATATCCAACCCGCTCGAGTTCCCAAACCCCGGACAGATCGATTTCTGTCGTGAGCCGTACATCCGCGCCTCGGTGATCACGCCGTCGGAGTTCCTGGGAAATATCATCACGCTCTGTCTGGAGAAGCGCGGCACGCAGGAAGACCTTCGCTACCTTGACGAAAAACGTGTTGAGTTGGTCTACGTTATGCCGCTCGCGGAGGTACTCTTCGACTTTTACGATCGGCTGAAATCGGTCAGTCGGGGGTACGCGTCGTTGGATTACGACATTATCGAGTACCGTGACGTTGATCTGGTGCGGCTCGATATTCTGGTGAACGGAAAATCGGTTGACGCCTTGTCGCAGCTGGTGTTTCGTGGCAGTTCGGCGGCACGAGCACGGAGGATCTGCAAGAAACTCCGAGAAGAGATTCCCCGTCACCAATTCAAGATCCCGATTCAGGGGGCGATTGGAGGGACGGTTGTTGCCCGGGAGACGATCTCAGCATTGCGCAAGGATGTGACCGCCAAGTGTTACGGGGGGGATATCTCGCGAAAACGCAAGCTGCTGGAGAAACAGAAAGAGGGAAAGAAGCGCATGAAGCTGGTAGGCAATGTGGAGCTTCCACAATCCGCGTTTCTGTCGGTGCTCAAGAGCGACGAGGACTAACCGTCGCCAGTCGGGCCAGTGCGCGGTCAATGCGTACCAGGAAGAACCCGGCGGCAGCAGCAATCGGACGGGCAGCCTCGGGGGCGTCTGGGGCAATGGGGAGTCCGCACGCGACGTAATCCGTTTCAGAAAGGGTCCGTTCGAGCGCTCTCTGAGTGATGGGCGTGAGTTCAGCCGCTGCTGACAGTGCAGCTTTCCGAGTGGCGTCAACCAGTTCGCGTTCCCGCTTCAGAAACAACGATATCTGCTCCGCGGATGGTGCGCGCACGGTTTCCGCCGCCCTTGGTGCGGCGGAAACCTGATTGGTGAATTCCGCTTCTCGCACCGCGTGCGTGAGAAACGCGTTGATTCCTGATACCCGCTGTGCACCGGTTGGCAGCCCTTCAGGCGACACGTCGAAAATTCCCGGCCGCTGTGCACAGAGTGCCCGTAGCTGTTCGGCGTACGAGAGCAGAACGATGTCGCTCTTGCATAAAGCGCCCGTTTTGCCCGGAACGGTTATTCGCGGACGAGCGAGGCAGGCGCCGTAGATCTCTCCCCGCCGCAACCGATCCGTGCGAACCAACTCACGAATCATCCACGGAGCTCCTCTGGCATGGCTCTTTCCATCGGGGTAGGCAAAGTCCAGGCCAACAAGTGCGATCGGGGAAGTGGTGAGGTCGGTCGCGAGGGCAACCGCCACAACACCCACCGAGCCCAGCGGTGGAAGCTCGGGCGGAAGAATCTTCTCTGTGCGCAGTCGATCGAGCAGGCGGCTCTCGACCGCTCTCGAAGTAAAGTAGCTCAGACGATCCGGCTTGGTCTGTCGCGTCACGCCCGGAAAGGAGAAGACGTCGACAATCCGGTGGAACGATGAACCGTGAGACCCGATGAAGTCCCCGAGATTCGCATGCTGAGCCTCCACCGCGACGACTGCATCGGGTTGTATGGCTGCGGAGCGAAGAACGGGAACCGCAGTGTCAACCGCGAGAACAAACAGCGACGTGCGCAGTTCTCGCAGGGAGGGCAAGAGCGCCTCCAGCGACGGCCCTGCCCCAACCACTACTACCGGGCGATCCGGCGTGACCGCGGAAAGTGGTTGGGCGGTGGGCAACAGGGAAAGATTGTCAAAGAGATTCCGGAACCAGAGTCGACCCATGTGCATGGTTGTCAGGCGGTTCTGCCAGGCCCGCCTGATCTCGTCCTGGCTCCACTCCAGCACGCGATGGTAGTGCCGTGCGTGAAGGGCGTAGCCCCCGGTGGGACGGATCAGCGTAGCGCGTCGGCAGTGCGCGAACAGCGCGCGCGACACCTCGTGCTCGAGTTGATTGGGAGTATCCGGGGTAGCGATCGTTACGCGGGGATCGTCGAGTATCTCACGCGGCATGTGTCGGCGCGTGACTTCGACCAACGCCGGCTCGAGCTCAAGGAGGAGAAACCGGCACGCGTCGCCGCATCGCCGCAGCAGCGGAAGAAGTCCGTGGCCGAGGAGGGGAGAGGCAACAATCACCAGGGTGAAATCTGGTACCTCCACCGATTCAGTGCGTGCACACGCGGATTGTTGAGGGGTTGTTGGATGATAGAGGTTTCGACCGCGAAATACGATGGTGAGGCCGTCGGTGGTGTCAACCACCGACGGGGACTCATCGTTCATCAATTTCCGAGAACGTGGCGGTTGAACGCCTGGGCAAAATTGTCGGTCAGGCGGTTGGGGTCAATGAAGCCGCGTTCGAGTGCTTCGGCCTGGAATTGTTGCACCACGAAGGGGTAGTACGAGCGGAGAAAGGATAGATCATCGTCGGACTGAGTTCGCTCGCTTGCGAGGGACGCCACAATTGATCCTCCCTGCAGGGTGATGGGTTGCGAGAGTTCACCGTCGGAGAGCGAAAACAGTTCACGAAAGAAATCTTCGCGAAACGCTCCGCCCTGCAACAGGTTGCCTTCCTGCCCACGTACGGGTGCAAACAACGGCACGTTCCCGAAGTTGATGGGAAAGTAGGAGGACTCGCGGAGGGTGATTCCCAACTCTGATGCGGCGACGTCAAGGCCGCTTGCAACAGCCTGTGTACGAAACGCCTCAGCGCGATCGCTCAGAAAGTCTTCAATCAAGCCCCGTTCGAACGCACTCATATACCGCCGCACGGTGGTCACGGCGTCGTCGGTGGCGATGTCGAGGTTGCGCACCGGTTCGTTCAGTCGATAGATCATCCAGCTGTCACGCGCGGCAAGTACGGGACTGATTTCGCCGACGCCGAGCGAGAATACCTGGTTGAGGACGTCCGGATCGAGAAAATCTGGTTCAAGCTGGTAAAAAAAGGTCCATCCCATCTCACCACCCTGGGCGGCAAAGGTGTCAACGGAGTGAGCCTGTGCGAGGTCTTCGAACCCTGCGGTTCGGTCGGTTAACTGCGCGCGGATACGATCCGCGTCGGCGCTGCTCGATCGAACGGTGATCCGTGACAACTGTGCTTCCTGGAATCGCTGTGGATTATCCTGGGCGTATTGGATCACCAACTCGTCAGGGATCTCGGTGAACGGGAAGGCGGCATACCGGAATCGGCGCTCGGGGTTGGTCATGGCGGCAACGAACGTGGTCTCCGCGGAGGGGGTACGGGCACCCTGGAGATGATCCTGGATGAACTGCTGCTGAATCAGGACGTCGCGGAGATAGTTACGGAGGCTCTGTCGCTCCTGTTGGGGCATGGTGCGGTAGCGCTGGGCGCTGAATCGGCCGTCTTCCTGAAACACGGGGTGCTGGGCGAGGGTTCGGTCAACCAGCTCTTGAGAGGGCATGAGGCCCGCGCGCTCCGCCTCGATCAGGACTGCCGTGTGAAACACGGTGTCGTTGAACGCCTGTCGCCAGATCTGACGCAGCTGAAACTGGAACTGCGCGTCGTTGGACGAGATCTCGGTCTGTTCCGCAATCTGTTGGTAGCGCCGTGCAAAGAAATTTCCGGGAGAATAGACAATCTCCCGACGGTCGTACCGCCCAAACACCAGATGGGTCCCGCCGACAAATCCGGTCGCGACGGGTGCACCAATGAAGGTGATGATAATCACCACGAGAATTGCGGTGCTGAACCAGTAGAGCGTCTTACTGCGTCCACCAAACCGCGTTTTCGATTCGCCGCGCTTTTCGGACGGTACGTGCTTTTCTTTCGAAGCCATATAATCGGTAATCCTTCTGAAGCGTGATTCCTACTTGCAAGGGCAAGATGGTCTTGTCTGCAGGGAAGAAAGCTATCACGGTGGGCAGCCAATGTCAATTCGCACGCTTGACACAAATGCGAAACTCGGCTACATTCCAACGCGTCACGGGGGCGTGGCGAAGTTGGTTTATCGCGCCGGCCTGTCAAGCCGGAGGTCGCGGGTTCAATCCCCGTCGCTCCCGTATATCCCGCT
>SLTF01000183.1 GCA_007130025.1 Spirochaetales bacterium
AACTTCAGCGTCTTCCAGTCGCTGCCGGATACCTGGGCCATCGACCAGGTCTTTCCCGTCATTCCCATTCACCGGCTGAATGAAGAGCCCAAACGCAACGCCATCATCGCGGACATCACCTGCGACTCCGACGGCAAGATCGACCGCTTTGCCGACTTCCACGACGTGCGCCGCACCATCCCGGTACACGCGGTACCGGCCAACGGCGAGTACTACTTTGGGGTCTTTCTGGTGGGCGCCTACCAGGAGACCCTCGGCGACCTGCACAACCTCTTTGGCGACACCCACGTGGTGAGCGTTCGCATTAACGAGGACGGCAGCTTTGACTTCCTGAACGAGACCGAGGGCGACACCATCGCCGACGTGGTATCCATCGTGAACTACGATCCAAAGACCCTGCTTCGGATGTTTCGTGAGAAGGCTGAGCGCGGGGTGCGGAACGGCAAGATCAGCGTGCAGGAGCGTCGGCAGGTGGTGGAGATCTACGAAGAGAGCCTCAACGGCTACACCTACTACAAAACCTGAGGCACGGGAGGCAATCATGGCAAAGGTATTGATCATCGGCGCGGGTGGCGTCGGACAGGTAGTGACTCACAAGTGCGCGCAGGTGCCCGAGGTCTTCAGCGGGATCGTGCTGGCAAGCCGAACGAAGAGCAAATGCGACGCCATTGCCGCACAACTGTCGCGACCCATCACCACCGCGCAGGTGGACGCGGACAAGGTTCCCGAGATGGTGGCGCTGATTGAGCGCGAAAAACCGGCCCTGGTGATCAACGTGGCGCTCCCCTACCAGGATCTTTCCATCATGGACGCCTGTCTGCAGACCGGGGTGGACTATCTGGACACCGCCAACTACGAACCGCCCGACGAGGCGAAGTTCTCCTACCACTGGCAGTGGGCCTACCGCGAAAAGTTCGAGCAGGCCGGCCTGATGGCGCTTCTGGGCAGCGGCTTTGATCCCGGCGTCACCAACGTCTTCACCGCCCACGCCCTGAAACACCACTTTGACACCATCGAAGAGCTCGACATCATCGACTGTAACGCGGGTGACCACGGGCAGCCCTTTGCCACCAACTTCAACCCGGAAATCAACATCCGCGAGGTGACCGCGAAGGGGCGCTACTGGCAGGAGGGCAGCTGGGTCGAAACCGATCCGCTCTCCGAAAGCCGGACCTTCGATTTTCCCGAAGGCATCGGACCGAAGAAGATCTACCTGATGTACCACGAGGAGCTGGAGTCGCTGGTGGAGCACGTGCCCGGCCTCAAGCGCGCCCGATTCTGGATGACCTTCTCGGATAACTATCTGAAGCACCTGGAAGTGCTGCAGAACGTCGGCATGACCCGCATCGATCCGGTGCGCTTCGGTGGCGTGGACATCGTGCCGCTGCAGTTCCTGAAGGCGCTGCTGCCCGATCCCGGCAGCCTCGGCCCGCTGACCCGGGGGCGCACCTGCATTGGCAACGTGATCCGCGGCCACAAGGACGGCGAGGAGAAGCGCTACTACGTCTACAATATCTGCGACCACGAGGCGGCCTACCGCGAGGTGCAGTCGCAGGCAATCAGCTACACCACCGGCGTTCCGGCCATGATCGGCGCCATGATGATGCTCACCGGCGCCTGGCGCGGCAAGGGCGTCTTTAACATGGAGCAGTTCGACCCCGATCCCTTCATGGCCGCCCTCAACCAACACGGACTTCCATGGACCGAGGTCTTTCTTTGAGCGGTGCCGCGGGCGCGGACGCGGCCACCTTCGCGGGTTTTGACCCCGCGTCGGTCCCCTCGCCCTGCTTTGTGATTGACGCGGCGGGGGTCCGGCGCAACGTGGCGATCCTCGGCCGCGTGCAACGCGAGAGCGGCGCCACCATCCTGATGGCGCTCAAGGCCTTCTCCATGCCGGCGCTCTTTGGGCACATCAACCCGGTGCTGTGCGGCGTCTGTGCGAGCGGCATCTGGGAGGCGCGCCTCGGCCGCGAAGAGTTTGGCGGCGAAGTCCACACCTTTGCCCCCGCCTTCAAGGACGACGAGTTTGACGAAGTACTCGAGCTCTCCGACCACGTGGTGTTCAACAGCTTCAGCCAGTGGAAGCGCTTCCGTGCGCGGGCGCTGGCAGCTGCCGCGGCGCGCGGGGCCGCGGCTCCGGCGCGGCCGCTTCGCTTTGGCATCCGCATCAACCCCGAGCACTCCGAGGCCGAAGTAGCCCTCTACGACCCGTGCGCACCGCGGTCCCGACTGGGGGTTCCGGTGTCCGCCTTCGAGCCCGACGAACTCGACGGCATCAGCGGTCTGCATTTTCACACGCTCTGCGAGCAGGACTCCGACGCCCTCGAGCGAACGGTGGCCGCGGTGGAGGAACGCTTTGGCGAGTGGCTGCCGCGAATGGAGTGGCTGAACCTCGGCGGCGGCCACCACATCAGCCGACCCGGCTACGACACCGAGCGGCTGGTCCGCGTTGTCCGCGGCCTGCGGGAGCGCTACGGGGTGAAGGTCTACCTGGAGCCCGGCGAGGCGGTGGTGATCCGCACCGGCATCCTGGTGGCCACCGTGCTCGACGTAATTCACAACGGCATCGACATCGCCATTCTGGACACCTCGGCCACCGCGCACATGCCCGACGTCCTGGAGATGCCCTACCGCCCCACGGTGTTGGAGGCCGGGGCTCCCGGTGCCGGCGCTCCCGGTGCCGGCGCTCCCGGGGAGCGGGCGCACACCTACCGGCTCGGCGGGCAGACCTGCCTCGCCGGCGACGTGATCGGCGACTACTCGTTTGACCGCCCGCTGCAGGTGGGCGACCGGATCATCTTTGACGACATGGCCCATTACACCGAGGTCAAGACCACCATGTTCAACGGCGTCCGCCACCCCGCCCTCGCGGTCTACGATTCCGCCGACGGCTCGCTGAAGGTGGTACGCCGGTTTGGCTACGAAGACTTTTTGCGGAGGCACTCATGAGCGACCGAACCGGCGGCGCGGTCGGCCCGACCCACGGTGAGCTGCCGATGCAGTTTCTGGGCGAGGAGAACCCCGGGGTTGCACCCGAGCGTGCCCGCTTCCACGTCATCCCCGCCCCCATCGAGCGAACGGTCTCCTACGGCGGGGGCACCGCCCGCGGCCCGGAAGCAATTCTGGTTGCCAGCGAACAGATGGAACTCTTCGACGGGATGGACGTGCCGCTCGATCGCGGCATTTTTACCTGGCCGCCGGTACCGGTCGAGGGTGATACCCAGACCGTGTTTGCGGCGCTGCAGGAAGCGGTCGCGCGGGCGCTGCGGCTTGGCGAGATGGTGCCGGTAGTGCTGGGCGGCGAACACGCGATCACTCTGCCCTGCGTGCGCGCAGTACTCGAGGTGCTGGACGCGCCCATCGGGATCGTGCAGTTTGACGCGCACGGCGACCTTCGCGATCGCTATCACGACGATCCCTACAGCCACGCTTCGGTGATGCGCCGCTGCCTCGATCTGGGGGTGCCGATTCACTCGGTGGGGGTGCGCGCCCTCTCGCCGGACGACCTGCAGATCCGCCGAGAGCGGCCGGACATGGTCAGTTTTCAGGATGCAATCGACGTGGTGCCTTCGGGTGTCTCGGCGGTGACCCTGCCGGATGACTTTCCCGAGCTTGTCTATCTCACCTTTGACGTGGACGGCCTCGACCCGTCGGTGATCTCTGCCACCGGCACCCCGGAGCCCGGCGGCCTCGGCTGGTACCAGGCGCTGTCGATGGTTGCGTCGGTGGCGGCGCAGCGGCGGATTGTCGCCTTCGACGTCGTCGAGCTCGCACCGGTGGCCGGCCGGCACGCCGACGACTTCGCCGCGGCGCGGCTGGTCTATCAGATAATGGGAATAATCGCGCGCTCGCGCGGTTGGTAGCCGTAGGCGGCGGTTGGGACTACGGCCCCTGGCGGTCGGCAACGCACGCTTCGTGGATCATGGCGGCGTAGAGGCGGGCTGCGTCTCGGACCTGCTGCAACTCGACGTGTTCATGTCGGGTGTGTGCTACCTCGAGACGCCCGGGGCCGCAGACCAGGGGCACCGACCCTTTCGCGTGAACCGACGAGGCATCCGAATGCGATCGGAACACCCCCAGGTTCCAGACGCGGCCGGCCTGATCGAAGGCGCTACGAAGGGGATCGAGCACGGACTGTTCACTGTCGACGGCAAATCCTGGCGCCCAGAATAGCTCTTCAAACTGGAAGTCACCGTTGGGGTTTTTGATCAACGCACGCGTTTGCGCCACGTTCAGCAGACGCGCGATCTCCGCGGGATCGGTCTGGGGTGGTACATGCACATCCAGCAACGCTTCACAGCTGTCGGCCACCACGAAGGAACCTGCCCCGCCGGTGATGGTCCGCGGATTGACCACCAGGCCGGC
>SLTF01000431.1 GCA_007130025.1 Spirochaetales bacterium
CGCGGGGACAAAGCGCCGTCTGCAGCGTGGAGATGGTGGTTCCCGCAAGGATGGAGAGCACGTCGACCGCTGCAAACCCGGCGGCTGATGGTGAGCCTGTGTGACCGACAGGGGAGACGGCGAGGGCAACGAGGTCCTGTGGCTTGACCGAGAGAACGACGGTGTCACTGAAGGTCAGGAACTCGTCGAGCTGGGTGTCGGCGAAGGTTGCGTAACCGAACGATTCGCAGAGCGACCGCCGCTCGGCCCGCTTCTCGAGTACCGCGATCTGCATGTCGGGGTGACGATCGGAAAGTCCCCGTGCCAGCGCTTCTCCCATGTTGCCAAAACCGAGGACCGATATACGGTTCATGCCGTCTCCCTGATGCCCGTCGCGGCGTTGAGTGCATCCCCGCCGCGACCGAGTTACCGCGGGCCCCTACTTCGCGGCCGCAAGCGCGGCGTCGTAGTTGGGCTCCTGCGCGATCTCGGGCACCTGCTCAGTATAGACAACGGTGTTTGATTCATCGAGTACCACAACCGCCCGGGAAAGAAGCCCGGCGATCGGCCCGTCGGTGATTTCCACGCCGTAGGCTTTGCCGAACTCGCGGCTTCGCATCTGGGAAAGGGTCACAATCTGCTCGATCCCCTCGGCACCGCAGAAGCGGCTCTGGGCGAACGGCAGGTCGGCGCTGATGGTGAGGAAGACCGTGTCGGGCATCTTCTTTGCGGCGTCGTTGAACCTCTTGGCGGACGTCGCGCAGGTACTGGTATCGAGGCTCGGGACAATATTCAGAATCTTCTTCTTTCCCGCGAAATCCGCGAGATGTACGTCGCTGAGGTCGCCTTTGGTGAGCGTGAAATCCGGTGCAGTGCTTCCCTTTGCCGGGAGCTCGCCAACCGTGCGAATAGGATTACCCTTCAGAGTTACTTGTGCCATGGTTTTTCCTCCGTCGACCAAAAGTACTGCTGCACTGGACGCAGGGCAAGTACTCTTTACCGCGGTGCGTCGCTGATGCTCATGACCGCAGGGATTGTTCTGATACTCTTCATCACCTTCTTGAAGTCGTCCGGCCGATCGATCTCCATCGTGAACGAGGCTTCCAGGTTTCCCGCTTCGTTTTCTTCCACGCGACCTTCGATCAGGTGGCCGTGGTACTTTCGTACCGCGCCCTCGATTTCCGAGAAGAGGTCGGAGGTCCGGTGCGCCACGACCCGAAAGCGCCGTGTCGCCCGGGGGCTGACGGTTTCCCACTGCACGTCGACGGTGCGCTGGTCAAAATCGTCGATGTGTCTGACGTTCGAGCAGTCCTTGCGATGGACGATGATGCCCCGTCCGCGCGAGATGTAGCCAACGATGGCGTCGCCAATGGTTGGGTTGCAGCAGCCGGCGAAGCGAATCATCATGTTGCGTTCGTTCTCGATGCGCACGCCCACCTTGCTCGGATCGAGGATGTGGGTGGCCCCGGGTTCCATCGCAATGGGAGCCTCGTGAAGGGGTTTGGGCTCCGGTTGGATCTTCTTGCGTGCAACGATATTGCGATCGATGATGAGGTTTTCGTCGTGTTTGTTGAGCCAGTTGCGGACCTTGGACCGGGCCCGACTCGTTCGCACATAGCGCAGCCAGTTCACATGGGGATGGGCGTTGGGGGACGTCTGGACTTCGATGACCTGCGTATTCTTCAGTTCCTGGCGCAGCGGAATGATGTTGCCGTCGGCCTTCGCTCCTACCGTGTGGTTTCCCACCTCCGTGTGGATGTGGTAGGCGAAGTCGATGGCCGTTGCTCCGCGCGGCAGCTGCACCGCGTCCCCTTTGGGGGTAAAAACGTAGATCGAATCCTTCAGGATCTCGCGCTTGATCTCTTCGAGGAACTCGCTCGAGCTGAAACGAAGACCGTTTAAGTCCCTCACCCGGTGAATGATCGCCAGATCGTGTCGGGCTCCCGGCTCGGCGTGGCGCCCTTCCTTGTAGAGCCAGTGCGCCGCAACGCCGTACTCGGCGGTCTGGTGCATGTCCTCTGTGCGGATCTGCACTTCGAGCAGTTTTCCGTCAAAACCGAGTACCGTGGTATGCAGGCTCTGGTACCGGTTGGCCTTCGGCATCGCGATGTAGTCCTTGAACCGCCCCTCGATTGGCGGCCAGAGTCGGTGAATCAGTCCGAGGGCAGTGTAGCACTCGCTCTCGGTGCCGCAGACGATGCGAATCCCGAGCATGTCGTAGATTTCGTCGATCTGTTTTCCGCGTCGACGCATCTTCTGGTAGATGGAGTAGAAGTGTTTCGCGCGCGCCTCAACCTGAACCGCCAGCCCGTCACGCGCGGCGGCCTCCAGAATTGCCGTCTCGACGCGATGCAGAAAGTCGGCACGCCCTTCGCGCTTCTGCGACACAAAGCTCTTGATCTGCTCGTAGGTATCGTGGTGCAGGTTTTTCAGCGCAAGATCTTCCAGTTCGTCCTTGATCCAGGAGATACCAAGCCGCCCGGCAAGGGGCGCGTAGATGTCAAGGCACTCCTGCGCAATCTGGCGTCGGCGCGCCTCGTTCTTGAACTCGAGTGTACGCATATTGTGCAGCTTGTCGGCAAGCTTGATAAGGATAACCCGGATGTCTTTCACCATCGCAAAGAGCATCTTGCGGATGGTTTCCGCCTCCTGCATGTTCTTGTTCTTTGCCTTGACCACCGAGATCTTGGTTACGCCGAAAACCAGCTGCTCGACCTCCCGCCCGAACTCTTTTCGCAACTCGGCGCGGCTCTGCGGAGTATCTTCCAGCACGTCGTGCAACAGTCCAGCGGTAACGCATGCGGCGTCCAGTCTCAGGTCAACGAGGATGTCGGCCACCTGCAGGGGATGGATGAAGTAGGGATCGCCTGAGTCACGGAATTGGCCGTCATGCAGCGTTCGGGACAGCTCGATGGCGTTCTTCAGCTGCGTCTGCTCAGACGGCGAATACATGAGAATTTTGCGGTTGAATTCCTCCAGCGTGCGTATCATTGCTCTTGTGGTGTCGGTGCTTCAGGCGCGGGTTCTTCCCACGTACACCCGGTCGCGTCCCGCCAGGTCGGGGACGACGTCTTCCGCGATGAAGCCGGTTTGGTGGAACGCGTCGAACATGCCCGCGCGCTGATCGTACGCTCCTTCAATCACAAGATAGCGATTCGGCGCTAAATGTTCCAGAGCGCTCTTCATGAGATTTCGTGGCACATCGAGACCGTCGGTGCCTCCGTCGAGTGCGAGAGTCGGTTCCGGCCATCGCGCGGCGCGCATCGTATCAACCTCGGCAGTGCGAACATAGGGGGGATTTGCGACGATCAGATCGTACTGGCCCGGGATTGCGTCCATCATGTCGCTCAGGTAGAGCCGCACTCGATCCGGTGCAAGCCGGGCGACGTTTTGGCGGCAAACGGCGAGGGCGTCGCCGGATACATCGCCGGCGGATACGGAGATCTGCGGGCGTTCGAGTGCGAGTGTGATTGCAACACAGCCGCTGCCGGTGCAGCAGTCGAAGACGGTGCAGATCGCGGGATCGGCGTCAATCAGCGCAAGGGCCGTGTCCACCAGCGTCTCGGTGTCGGGGCGGGGAATAAGAACGCGCGGATCAACCAGAAACTCACGGCCGTAAAACTCTTTGAGGCCGCGCAGATAGGCCACCGGTTCGCCCTCCGCTCTGCGCGCGATCAGCGCCTGAAAGCGCGACAGGTCGCAGGCTGTGAGAGGGTCTTCGGTTCGCGCAAAGAGCTTCTCCTTGGACAGATCAAGGACGTGGCCCATCAGCACCAGGGCGTCGAGGTAGGCGGTGTCACTGCCGGCGTGTTTCAACGCTTCCGTTGCGGTTCGAAGCGCGGTGCGAATGGTTGTGGTCTGGTGAAACACGTCGCTCCTTCCGCGGTGGGACAAGCGCCGGGACGCGCTATCCGTTTGCCTTCAGCTGCTCTTCGCGGTCGCTGAGTTTCAGCGCGTCAACCACTTCGCTCAACTCGCCCTGGATGACCGACTCGAGCTTGTACAGCGTCAGGTTGATGCGGTGGTCGGTGAGGCGGTTCTGGGGGAAATTGTAAGTGCGAATTCGCTCGCTTCGGTCGCCGGACCCAATCTGGTTTTTTCGTGCACTGGCGCGCTCGGCGTTCTTGCGCTGTTCCTCGGCTTCGTAGAGGCGCGCCTTGAGGACCCGAAGCGCCTTGGCCTTATTCTTGTGCTGTGATTTTTCGTCCTGGCAGGTGACCACCAGCCCGGTGGGCAGGTGGGTGACCCGTACCGCGGAATCGGTGGTGTTGACGCTCTGGCCGCCCGGACCGGACGAGCGGAAGACGTCGATGCGCAGGTCCTCGGGACTGATCTGAATGTCGGTGTCTTCGGCTTCCGGGAGCACGGCCACGGTGAC
>SLTF01000226.1 GCA_007130025.1 Spirochaetales bacterium
GGGAACACGGGCATTCCAATTCCGCCAGGATTCGTGCGACTTTCGGCCCCCATGAGGAACGCTTTGGAAAGAAAAAAGAAAAAATACGAAAGGGAAAACGAAAAAATCATTGACGTAACGCATATTTCGGGTGATGATGCAGAAGAAATACAAAGCACCTGGGATTTTTGTTTGGCCCGTAAGGAGTCTCTGCAGTCGTGAAATCCACGCAATCGATCGAAACACCGAGTACCGATGATCATCGGCCGGAAACGGATAACCCCCGGAATGGATCCGGTGTTGGGGGATCTGCACTCAGGAAACGCCCCCGTGGTCTGACCCGTTGGATCGTTGGCGAATCTCGGATTAAGTCCTACCGCCAGGATCGGATTGTCGGGTTCCTGCTCATGCTTCCGATGATTCTGATGATCGCGCTGCTCAGTTTCTATCCGGTCTTGCGCGTTCTTTCCATGAGCGTGCGGCAACAGTCCCTCTACGGTGGTGATTCAAGCTTCGTTGGCGTGCAGAACTTCATGACGCTCATGGCCGAGCCCATATTCGCGCAGGCGCTGTGGAACAATATCGTGTTCGGGTTCGGCAGCCTGTTTGCGCAGCTGATCATCGGGTTGGTGGTGGCGCTGGTACTGAACCAGCAGTTCTATCTGCGGGGCGCGGTTCGCGGAACCATCATGTTCTCGTACCTCGTGCCCTACGTGGTCGCTGCGATCACCTTTCGATTCATGCTGAGCGACGCCACCGGGATTCTCAGTTACCTGATCAACGCGTCGGGCCTGCCCATTTCGAGCTCGCCCTTTGGATCGCGTGACTGGGCAATGCCGGCGGTCATCGCCGTCAACACATGGAAGAACTTCCCCTTCATGGTGATCGTTTTTCTGGCCCGCTTGCAGGGAATCAGCCAGGACCTCTACGAAGGCGCTTCGGTTGACGGCGCCCGGGGATACCAGAAGTTTCTGCATATCACGTTCCCGCTCCTGTTGCCGACGATCCTGGTGGTTGGAATGCTGCGCACCATCTGGAACTTCAATAACTTCGAAGTGATCTTTCTGCTCACCTCCGGTGGACCACTTCGCATGACGCTGACCTTCCCCATTCTGATTCACCGATACGTCTTCGGAGAATTCTCGATGGGACGCGGGTCCGCGCTCGCGACGATCGTTCTGGTGCTCCTTCTCGCCATGGCCTTCGTCTACTGGAAACTCTACGAGAAGATGCAGGAGAGGACCGAGTGATGAGCTACCGTGACGAACAACACGTAAGCCCCGCCGCGATCGTAGTTACGAAGAAGTGGGCGAAACAGCACGGTGTCCGCGTAACGGCATCCCGCAAGGTCGTTCAGCGGAAATTGTTGTTCACCGTGTTCGCGATCGGAATCCTTGTGGTTGCACTGTTTCCGTTGATCTGGATGTTCTTCTCCAGCTTCAAACCGAACCCGGAGATGTACAGTCGCCCTCCGCGGTTTCTGCCCGAGGTGTGGACGCTCTTCCACTACCAGGAGCTGTTCTGGTTCACCAGCTTCCTGCAGTACTTCTGGAATACCCTTGCAACCGCCGCTACGGCGTCAGTGGTTGGGGTTGTGGTCAGTCTCTGTGGTGTCTATAGCGTGACCCGGTTTCAGTTCATTGGTGCGAAGTTTTTCACCTTTCTGATGCTGTTTATCTATATGCTTCCGCCAATCCTTCTCGCCATTCCGTTCTTCCAGATCTGGTTCAGTCTGGGAATGCTCGACTCCCTGATTGCGCTCATGCTTACCTACCTGACGATCACGCTTCCGTTTGCGGTGTGGATTCTTCGTCCGTACATCGATTCGATTCCACGGGAGATGGAAGACGCCGGCAGGGTCGACGGCTGCTCGCAGTTCCAGGCCTTCGTGAAGATCATCATCCCGCAGACGCTGCCGGGAATCTCCGCAGCGCTCATCTTCACCTTTGTCGTGGTGTGGAACGAGTACCTCTACGCGCAGATACTGATTCGTTCCGAGATGCTCCGAACGGTTTCGCTGGGGATCGCATCGCTGATCCTGGAGACTTCGGTCTATTCCTGGGGGCTGGTCAACGCGGCGGGGGTTGTGGCAACCATTCCGGTTCTGGTTCTCTTCGTGTTCATTCAGAAGGGTATGGTGGCCGGGCTCTCTGCCGGGGCGGTGAAGGGGTAACGGCCACAATTCTTGGGTTACGTTCCGGACGTTGTCTGGAAGAAATTTGGAAGTTACAAGGGAGGTTGGACGAAATGAACAAGACTACACGGTTCTTGCTCGTCGTTCTCATGGTGTTCTGCGTCGCATTGCCGATGTTCGCCGGTGGCCAGAGAGATTCCGCTGCCGGACTGACGGTGGTGCGGTATCTCAACCAGGAGACGAATCCTCAGGTTGTGGCCATTCAACGCGACTGGATCACCGGATTTCGGCAGGAGTATCCACAGTTTGATGTGGCGCTTGAAGGCGCTCCGGCGGCGGTGATCAACCAGACCATCGCAACCTACACGCAGGCCGGCGCACCGCTTGACGTGATTCACGCAGACGGCGGATCAGCCGCGCGGCTCGCCGCTGCCGGAAGGCTCGCCCCATTGGATGACATCGTCGAGAAACTCGGCGGTCGGGACGCGTTTTTTCCAGGCCGGCTCCTGATCTACAACGATCGCGTCTACTCGATCAATCAGGCGCCAACGTCGCCCACGCTTCACTATCGCACCGACATTTTCGAGAAGCACGGACTCAGCACGCCCCGGACCTACCAGGACGTATTGAACGCCGCGCGAATCATCGATGCCAACGAACCCGGCATGTCGGGGCTTGGGCTTCCCGGCGGTGAAAACCGCGCAACCACGATCTACTCCGGAATATTCATGTGGGGCTTTGGGGGCAACTACTATGACGCCGATCTGAACGTCACCACCAATACCCGCGAGGTTCGCGAAGCGCTCGAGTTCTACGCACAGCTGCTTCAGTACGCGCCCGAAGACGCGTCCGGATGGGCGTTTAACGAGCCCGCCGAGGCCTACATGGCGGGCCGGACCGCGATGCTCTTCCTGTGGAACGGAGCAGACCTCATCCGCCGCCAGAACCCCGCCCTTCTCGAGGTGACCAATATCGTTCGATTCCCGGCTGGGCCGCGAATGCACGTCACCGAGCAGGGGGGACGGTACATTTCGATATGGGGCGAATCCAGAAACCTGGAGGCTTCCAAGGCGTGGGTCGAGTACATTTTCCGACCGGAGAACTCCATCAAGCTGACCGAAATGGAACCGGGCATGTACCCGCCCAAGACCCACGCCGACTGGGCGCTGGCTGAGCGATCCACTGCGGATGCCTTCCGCCTGTACGGAGACGCGCTTTTCAACGAGGTGTTCAAATCGGCGGAGATCGCGTACAACCAGATCTTCCACGCCGGCGGGATTGCACCGAGCTATGATCGGCCACGCGAAACCGGAATCCTGAACCCGCTGATCGATGCGGTATGGGGAAGCAACGTCTACGCGACCGCGGTACAGCGGGTTGCTTACGGCGGCTGGTCGGTTGACCGCGCTGTGGTGGCCATGACTGAAGAGCTGGAGCGTCTGAGCGCGGCGCTTCGCGCGGAGCTCGGTCTGTAACGACACAGTATCTCTGGTATCTTTGAAGGGCCCGCCGAAATGCGGGCCCTTTTGTGTATTGGGAGGCAATATGGATCTACAACTCACCGGGAAACTCGCCGTGGTCACCGGCTCGACGAAAGGCATCGGCCGTGCCATCGCGCAGCAGCTCGATGCGGAGGGCGCGCGGGTGGTCGTGAACGGACGGACGCAGGATGCTGTAGACGCGGTGGTTTCGCAGCTGAGTGGCCGGGCGGTGGGAATTGCGGGAGATATCGGGACGGCGGCAGGCGCCGATGAGTTTGCGTCGAAGGTTCGCACCCTTGGGTCGCCGGATATCCTCGTGAACAACGTCGCGATTTTCCAGCCGGTCGACTTCTTCGAGATTCCCGACAGTGAGTGGACGCGGTTCTTCGAAACCAACGTGATGAGCGGCGTCCGCCTGTCACGGGCTTTCATGCCGGCGATGATGAAGAACGGCTGGGGCCGCATCGTTTTCATGTCCAGCGAATCGGCCATCAATATTCCCAGCGAAATGATTCACTATGGGATGACTAAGACCGCACTGTTGTCTATCGCACGGGGCCTTGCGCAGCTGACCACGGGTACCGAAGTGACCGTCAATTCCGTGCTTCCTGGGCCCACGTGGTCAGAGGGCGTCGAGTCGTTTGTGACGACGATGGCGGAGCAGATGGGCGAGGACCCGGTTCGCTACAAGGAAGAGCGTTTTTTCGTAGAGGCGAGGCCGACGTCGATCCTGAAGCGGTTCACCAC
>SLTF01000080.1 GCA_007130025.1 Spirochaetales bacterium
CGGCCGTGAGCGACGCCACATGATGCGGGACTTCCAGATCGACGTTCTGGAGACCTTTTCAAGCAACCCGATTGTTCAAGACGGGGACGAACGGTTGGCTCGGTTGATTCTCTCTGCGGGGTTTGCCGCGGTGCTGTTCGCACAACTGGACGGCGACGGCGCCCTTGTTGGATCGGCGTTCAAGGCGATAGAGGACGGGGAGCTCGTTCGTTCGACGCCCATGCGCATCTGCCCCGATTCCCACGCACCGATTTTTCGATCTCGCGCCGAGAACCGGGCGATCGCGGCAAGCCGCGGGCAGGGGCTCAGCGGTGCTGCCCCGGAGTTCGACCGTGAGTTCCCCGTGGCCGCGGAGGTGCAGCAGTTTCTCAACCAGCGCGTTGAGAATCTGGTGAACTACCACGCCGGCCCGACATCGATCGTTGCGTTCAACAAGCGGCCATCGCTCACGCGGGCCGACATCACGTTTCTGGAAGCCGCGGTGGACGCCGCGCACAGTCTCTTTGCCGCCATGGACGTCGCGCACGATCGCGACCTTCGATTCATCCAGGCCATCCACGGACTGTGCGCGAGTGCGGAGTTCAGCGATGAGATCACCGGTTCGCATATCTGGCGCGTAAACGCGTATTCCGAGCTTCTGGCGCGCAGCCTCTGCTCGGACGGACCACTGTGCCGCGACATCGGCCAGGTGGCCGCTGCGCACGACATCGGAAAGGTGGCCATGCCCGAGCTGGTGCACGCTCCCCGCGCGCTGAGCCGGAGCGAGTGGGCGCGCATGCAGCTGCATACGGTATTTGGTGCGCAGATCCTCGACCGGATGATACAGCTCGGAGAAAACGCGGATCCCCGTCTGACGATGGCGCG
Source organism: Spirochaetales bacterium (assembly GCA_007130025.1). GTDB lineage: Bacteria > Spirochaetota > Spirochaetia > DSM-27196 > PWMO01 > PWMO01. The sequence continues at coordinate 865 of SLTF01000080.1, forward strand.
GGAAATTGCACTGAACCACCATCAGCGATGGGACGGAAAGGGATATCCGGGGCTGCTGGATTCAGCCGGGCGTCACGTGGCGCTCGAGAGTCGCGATGCCGGAACCTACACCGCGCTTCGGCCTCCCAAGGGAACCGAGATCCCGCTTGCCGCCCGGGTGGTCAGCGTGTGCGACGCGTATGATGCGCTTCGTTCAGAGCGGCCCTACAAGGCGGGATTCGATCACGAGACCGCAGTCGCTCTCATCGCGCACGACGACCGAACCGACGCATCCGGGGCGGATCGTTTTGGCCCGGACGTCTTTGCGGCGTTCATGGATCTCCGCGATCAGTTTGCCGCGATTTTCTCCGGCTCTCACGAGAAGGCGTCTTGATTCGCGCGCGAAAATCTTTTAGAGTGTCCGTCACACCACGGAGAGATGCGAGAGTGGTTGAATCGGGCGGTCTCGAAAACCGTTGAGCCGTTATACGGCTCCGAGGGTTCGAATCCCTCTCTCTCCGCCTTTCTCGCGTTCTTTGGAGAGATGGCCGAGTGGCTTAAGGCGCACGCTTGGAAAGCGTGTGTACTCTAACCGGGTACCGAGGGTTCGAATCCCTCTCTCTCCGGTCTGCCTCTTCAGTGTTGATCCTCGGGCGCTGTGCAATCGGCCGTCGCCCAACCCCGTCAGGCCCGGAAGGGAGCAGCGGTAAGCGACCGGTCGGTGTGCCGCAGTCTGCTTGAGGGGAGCTGAAGGGGCTTTTTTTCTTTCCGATCACACGATACAGTGAACGAACGATGAGCTACGAAGTCACCGCCACCCGCAAGCGCCCCAGAAACTTCGACGACCTCACCGGGCAGGAATTCGTGGTCGCGACGCTGAAGAACTCGCTCTCCAGCGGACGGATCGCCCACGCCTATCTCTTTTCCGGTCCCCGCGGTGTCGGCAAGACCTCGGCTGCACGGATTCTGGCCACGGCGCTCAACTGTCCGGCGGGTCCCACCGGCGAACCGTGCGAAGACTACCCCGGCAGCCTCGAGATCACCCGCGGCACCTCCATGGATGTGATCGAGATCGACGGTGCCTCCAATACCAGCGTCAACGACGTACGGCAGATCAAGGACGAGGTGCTCTTCGCGCCCAACAGCTCCCGCTACAAGATCTACATCATCGACGAGGTGCACATGCTCTCCAACAGCGCGTTCAACGCGCTGCTGAAGACCATCGAGGAACCGCCTCCGTACATCGTCTTCATCTTTGCCACCACCGAAATCCACAAGGTTCCCGCCACCATCCGGTCGCGCTGCCAGCAGTTCAACTTCCGACTCATTCCGCTGGAAACCATCCGCAAAACGTTGCGCGCGGTCTGCACCGAGATGGAGATCAACGCCGAGGAAGAGGCGCTCTTCTGGATCGCGAAAGAGGCACGCGGTTCGCTGCGCGATGCGTATACGCTCTTCGACCAGGTGGTCGCCTTCTCCGACGGCCGCATCACGATAGACAAGATCCGCGAGACCCTCGGCGTCGGCAGTATCGAGCAGCTCAACCGTCTCGGCGAGGCCTTCGTGCAGTGCGACGGCGCGCGGGCTCTGGATCTGGTGGCCGAGGTCATGACTTCGGGAATATCCGAAGAGCAACTTGTCATCGATCTCAGCGAGTACTTTCGCAACGTGCTGTTTCTCAAGCACGGCGTGGCCAAGGAGAGCGTGCTCGGGTATCCGGCCGAACGCTTCTCCCGCGCCGTGATCGACGGCTTCTCCGAGAGCCAGCTGCAGCACGCGCTGGGGCTCCTGGTGGAGCTCTATCGCTCCATGCGCTATTCGGTCAACCAGCGCTTCGAGCTGGAGCTGGTCACCAGCCGCCTCTGCGCCCTCTCCGGGTACCTCACCAGCGAAGAAATCCTGGACCGGATCGAATCGCTGAAGCGGGGCCTGCCGCCCGGTGGCGGACCGGCCCGTACCCCCGAGCCACGACCGGCCGCCCAATCAGCGGCACCGACCTCGCATCCGCCGACGGCGCACGAACCAGTGCCGCACGAGCCAGCGTCGCACGCGCCGGCGTCGCACGCGCCAACCGCTCACGCCACAGCGGGCACCGACGCCCCGGGAGCTCGGGCGATGCGGCAGGTCGAAGACGAGAAGATCGAAGAGATCGTGCACACGCTGCGAGAACAGAAACCCACCCTGGCGTCGGTACTCGAGCATGCGGTCGCCTGGGACCTCGGTGAGACCGAGCTGCAGATCACCGTGGACAGCGCCTACGCGGTGGGCGCGGTGGAGCAGGAGATGGCCATTGTGCGAGACGTGGTTCGGGCAGCGCTCGATGAGCCGGTGCAGGTCAAGGTGCGGCCCCGACCGCGGACGGCCGAAGCGCAGGCGCAGCACAGCGAGCAGGTCGAGATGGTGCGCCAGGTGTTTCGCGGAGAAGTGATCGAAGACGGCCCGAGGAGCTGATATGAACCCGATGGACCTCTTGAAGAACTTTCAGAACATCCAGTCAAAAGTGGCCGAGGCCCAGGAACGGCTGAAGACCATCCGGGCCACCGGCAGTGCCGGCGGCGACATGGTTCGTATCGAGATCACCGGCGAGTTCACCGTGATTGATGTACGCATCGCCCCTGAGGTGGTGGATCCTTCCGACGTCATCATGCTGCAGGATCTGATCCGTGCGGCGCACGCGGATGCGGTGACCAAGGTACGCGACCGAATTCGCGAGGAGATGTCCTCGTTTACCGGCGGTCTCGATCTTCCGCCGGGCTTCATGGGCGGCTGAGGTGACCGTTCTCGACAGCCTCATCAAGCAGCTGTCCCGTCTGCCCGGGGTTGGGAGAAAGAGCGCGGTTCGTATGGCCTACCACATTCTGCGTGCCGATGAAGGCTACGCTGCCGCCCTCGCCGAGAGCATCGTTCATCTGCGTCAACGCATCCGTCCCTGCTCGGTCTGCGGAAACTACACCGAGGCCGACCCCTGCGACATCTGCTCGGACCCTTCGCGCGATCGCTCGATCATTTGCGTGGTGGAGCAGGCGCAGGACATCGCCGTCCTGGAATCTACGCGAGAATATCGTGGTCTCTACCACGCCCTCACCGGGGTCATTTCTCCCATCGACGGTGTTGGGCCGGACGACCTGACGATCGGACGCCTCCTCGAACGCCTGCGTGGCGGTGAGGTGACCGAAGTGATTCTTGCAACCAATCCCACGGTGGAAGGGGACACCACGGCACTCTACCTCGTCCGGTTGCTCGAGCGCGAAGGCGTCAAGGCTTCGCGGCTGGCGCTCGGGCTTCCGGTGGGAGGCGACCTGGAGTACGCCGACCGGCTCACCATCGCGCGGTCGCTTCGTGGCCGTACGGCGCTCTCCAGCGACTGAGGAACACCCTCAGAGAAGAGCTACCCGGTGACCCACCGGTACGAGACCGACGCCCGTCGGCGAGCCGGCGGCACGGAACCGGAGGTGGCGGCATCGTGCGAGCGCGGTGCGCACCTCGCCACCAGC
>SLTF01000397.1 GCA_007130025.1 Spirochaetales bacterium
CGGGCGACAATGAAGGCGTACGGGGCGCGGCTGGTGCTCACCTCCAAAGCCGGCAGCATGGAGGAGTCAATCGACACCGCCCGCCGGATGGAGGCCGACGGCGAAGGCATCATCCTCGATCAGTTTGCCAACCCCAACAACCCTCTGGCCCACTACGAAACCACCGGTCCGGAGATCTGGCGCGACACTGACGGAACGGTTACCCACTTCGTGGCATCCACCGGTACCACCGGTACCCTGATGGGCACCGGGCGGTATCTGAAAGAGCAGAATCCGAAAGTACAGATTGTTGGGGTTGCCCCGGACGAGGCGGGAGGCATTCCGGGCATCCGGGCGTGGCCGCCGGAGTACCTGCCGAAGATCTTCGAGCCCGAACGGCTGGACCAGAAACTCACCGTCTCCAAGGAGCGCGCTGAGGAGACCACCCGTGCGCTCGCTGCGCGCGAAGGGATTTTTGCCGGGATTTCGTCAGGCGGCAACGTGACCGTGGCCATTGATATGGCCCATGAGCTGGAACGCCGCGGGATCACCGACGCGGTAATTGTCACAATCATCTGTGACCGGGGCGACCGCTACCTGTCAACCGGCGTCTTTCCCGAGTAACGACGCGGCAGACCCATGGGCGCCGGGCCACGGTCCGGGAGACTGAGCCGGAACGCTGCGCGTCTCCGTCTCGGTGCGGTAGACGCGGAACCCTCGGGCGGTGTAGTTGGCAATTGCGGCCGGCCCGTCGAGGTCACAGGTGTGCAGCCAGACCCGCTTCGGGATTGACTGCCACGCCCGGCGAATCACTTCGGTCAGCAGCCATCCACCGAGCCCGCGCCCGATGAACTGGGGCAGCAGTCCAAAGTAGACAATCTCCACCTCCCGGTCGGGCGTGCGATGCAGTTCGCCGTACCCGAAGGGCGTCCCACCAACGGTTCCGTACCACGTCTCCACGCCGGGAGTCTCGAGCCACGTCATCCACTCATCCCAGCTCCACGGCAGACGCTCCAGCCAGTACCACGGCCCGCCTACCGCGGTGTAGAAAAACCGGTTGAACTCAACCGAAGCGATTTCGGCCTGAACAATCCGCGGCTCGCCACGCGATGGGTTGAGTCGGGACGGATCCGCAGGGCGCAACTCCGAGAGCGCACGCATCTCCAGCCACGTGACGGTACTGGTAACGGTACTGGTGCTTGAGGCCGACACCGGCTACTCGTCGCTCCCTGGGCCGTCGGCGGCAACGCCGGCACCCATCTGCACCGGTTGATGCGTTGCCTCGATCACATCGCGCCAGAGGCTGCTCTCGGGATTGACCTGGTTCCGCGAACTGACCGCGACGGCGATCGGCAGATGCACGAAGGTGTTGTTGATCAGGCCCATCAGCACCTTGGTCTTTCCGGCCATCGCGGCGTGGACGGCGTTGTGACCAAGCCGCGAACAGTAGACTGAGTCGGTTGGTTCGGCCACTGCGCTTCGGATGATGTAGCTCGGATCGATGTACTTCAGGTTGATCTCGATGTCGAGTTTCCGGAAATGGGCCGTGATCGCGTCCCGCAGATAGGTGCCGATGTCGCCGTAGGCGCGGTTGCCCGACGCGTCGGTTGTTGAAGAGCGCTCGATCAGGTGCTGCCCGGCTCCCTCGGCCACCACCACCACGGCGTGGTTGCGTCGCTCCAACCGTCGCTGCAGATGGTGCAGAAAGCCGGTTTCGCCCTCGAGCTCAAAGCGCACCTCCGGGATGAGCACAAAGTTGACCTCGTGGCTCGCGAGGGCGGTGTGCGAGGCGATGAACCCCGAGTCGCGGCCCATTACCTTCACCAGCCCGATCCCGTTGATCGCGGAGTGCGCCTCGGCGTGTGCACCCGACACCACCGATGTTGCCTTGGCTACCGCGGTCTCAAACCCGAATGACTTGTCGGTGAAGCTCAGATCGTTGTCGATGGTCTTGGGAATACCCACGACGGCGATCTTCAGCTTGCGCCGCTCGATCTCTTCGGCAATGGCAAGAGCTCCCTTCTGCGTGCCGTCCCCGCCGATGGTGAACAGGATGTTGAGGTTCATCCGCTCAATGGTGTCTACCAGATCTTCGGTTCGGGTACCGCCACCACGGGAACTGCCCAGGATGGTACCGCCAATCTTGTGGATGTCATCGACCTCGTCCGGATTGAGCGGCATGGTCGGGATGCCGTAATCGGGCAGCAGTCCGCGGTACCCAAACTGGATTCCCGAAATACGCTTGACCCCGTACCGATACCAGAGACAGCGCGTGATCGCACGGATCACGTCGTTGAGCCCGGGGCAGAGACCGCCGCAGGTCACGATACCCGCGTGTACGTGACCGGGCGCGAAGTAGAGCTTCTGTCGCGGTCCGGCCTTCTCCAGGCATTCGTTCGCCCGGTAGGTCACCGATTCTCCGTCCGCCGGTGCGCTCGCATCAAGAATCACCCGGTCGTCATCCTCCACAAAACTGGCAATCTTCGCGCCGTCGGCGTTTGAGTAGTTGATGGGAGAGGTAACCTTGGCGGCACCCAGAACCGGAACGGTGAAATCGTGCGTATGACTCATGATCTCAGCATACGAGATTTGGCTCGTTGACGCAAACCGGCGTTGCGCCTATGCTCCGGTTCATGCACGTACTGGTTATCGGCGGTGCCGGCTACATCGGCAGTCACGTCACCTACGCCCTGTTGAACTCAGGGCATCGCGTCACGGTAATGGACAATCTCTCCAGCGGACTGCGGGAAAACCTCCTGCCGGGCACCGGCTTTCTGCACGGCGATATCCGCGACGCACAGTGGGTTGAGGAGCAGTTTTCGGCGGCTCCCTACGACGCAGTCGTTCACCTCGCCGCGTTGAAGGCGGCAGGCGAGTCGATGCACGAACCGGAGCGGTACAGCCGCTCCAACATCTGCGCCACCATCAATGTGGTTTCGGCCATGGCGCGTCATGGCGTGAAGCGGCTGGTCTTCTCATCGTCAGCCGCGGTCTACGGGGAGCCGCGCTACCTGCCGGTGGACGAAGATCACCCCACCGAACCGACCAACTTTTACGGTTTCACCAAGCTGGAGATTGAGCGTATTCTTCACTGGTTCGATCGCCTGCGGGGCATCCGGTTTGCGGCGCTTCGTTACTTCAACGCCGCCGGGTACGAGCCGGACGGAGCGATCACGGGCCTCGAACAGAACCCCGCCAACCTCCTGCCCATCATCATGGAGGCAGCGGTAGGGATGCGTGAACAGGTGGCGGTATTTGGGAACGACTACGAGACCCGCGACGGAACCGGCTTGCGCGACTACGTGCACGTAACCGACCTCGCCGATGCGCACGTTCGCGCGCTTCGCGCAATTGACGCCCACGATCGAAGCCTCACCGTCAATCTGGGCAGCGAAGCGGGCATCACCGTCCAGGAGATGATCGATACCGCCCGCCGGATCACCGGCAAGCCGATTCCGGCCACCGCATCGCCCCGCCGCGCCGGAGACCCGGCTCAGCTCATCGCGAGCTCGGCCCGCGCGCGCGAGCTCCTCGAGTGGGGGCCTCGGCACAGCGACGTTGATACCCTGGTGCGGACAAGCTGGGCGGCCTACTCGCGGTGAGCAGGCACGATGTCAAACGATGGGCAGTGACGGCCGGTAGAACGAAACACCACGTGGCTCGGTAGTTCGCGACTCTTGATGTCGAAGACGCGGCAACCCCGCGGGAAGATCGCGTCCCAGGTAACAAAGAAGTGGCGACATTTCAGGCAGTTGGGAGCTCCTCGTCGTGAGTCCGCACCCAGCTGGTTTCCCATACGGTTCTCACCACCTTCCTCACCCACGTGATCCGCGCCTTACAACCTACCAGAGCAGTCCCTCGGGCAGCGGAACGCGCAGCGCGATGCGAAACACCAGAACAAACATGGTCACCAGGATTGCCCCACCGAGGATGTTCTTCCAGACCACGGTTTTTCCCGGCGTTCTCAGGATGAGCACGAGGGTGGAAAAGGCGAGCACGCTCGCGGCCCAGAACCCAACCGGCTCCAGCAGCAGGGTCCACGCTACCATGACCAGCAGCGAGAACAGCATACCGCGGGTGTCTCCGGCCGATCCGGTCACCGACGGTTCCGCCCCGGATGCGGAGGGAAGACCAACGCTCTTCGGCCGGTAGCCGGGCCGCGCACGAACGATACCCTGCACCAGCAGAACAAGCGACAGGACCCCAAGTGCGACCGCCACCACGCGCGGGAACAGTCTGCTCAACGGTCCATACCGATTTGACTCAAGCAGAGCAAAGATCGAGACAGCAATCAGCACCAGCGCGGTCAGGCGATCGTTACGCATGGGAGCCTCCCGAAGAGATCGTGGAGTCGGAGTCGTGCGAGGGTGCGGCCGCACGACGGCGCATTCGCGAGATCATCGGCCAGCCCGCCGAGAAGAGCGTCAGCCCGATGAGCACCAGCGAGATCGGTCGCGTGAAGAAGATGGCAACCGGCATACCCGCCGCCCGGCCGATCAAAATCGACTGCACCAGGCCCTGCTCGCACATGACCCCCAGAATCAGCCCCAGCACAATGGGCCCCGGCTGAAACCCCAGCTTGCGCCCGGCGTAGCCCACGAGGCCAAGGGCGAACATCACGTAGACGTCGGCGATGTTGTTCTGAATGGCGAACGCACCGATCACAGAGAGAAAAAAGACCAGTGGCGCCAGCAGCGACACCGGCAGGCCCGCCACCACCTTGCTCGCCCCCTTGCCGAGCATCAGCCCCAGGGGAAGAAGCACCAGGTTGGCAACGATGAGCGAAAACATGAAGGTATAGGTGACCGTTGCGTGAACGGTAAAGAGTTCCGCTCCCGGGCGAAATCCCTTGAGCAGCAGTGCACCCAGCAGTACCGCCGCCGGTGGTGCGCCGGGGATCCCCAGGGTGAGCAGCGGCACCAGCGACCCGGCAACGCCGGCGTTATTGGACGCCTCCGAGGCGGTAATGCCGTCGAGGTTCCCCTTGCCGAACTTCTCCGGTTCGCTCGAGACGCGAACTGCTTCATTGTAGGAAACCATACCGGCGATATTGGCACCCGCCCCCGGGATGATGCCAATTCCCGTACCGATCAGACCGGAGCGAATCAGCAGCCACGGTTTCCGCCGCATCAGACGCCAGACCCGCCGCAGCATATGCCGCTGGGAGCGGTAGGGAATTGCACTGTGCTCCTCGTTGCGGCTCGCGATCATGTCGAGGATTTCCGGCAGACAGAAGAGCCCGATGAGCGCAGGAATCAGCGAGATGCCGTTCTGCAGGGCAAGCGTGCCAAACGAGAAGCGGATCGTACCCTCAATGGGGGCAATGCCGATGGTTCCAATAAGCAGGCCAACGGCTCCTCCGATGAGACCCTTCACGGTTGATTTGGGCGAGATGGTCGCGATGATGGTGAGGCCAAATACCGTGAGCCAGAAGAACTCCGGTGGTCCAAACCGCAGCGACGCCCGGGCAAGCGGTGGTGAGAGAAAGAGCAGAAAAAAGACCCCGATCAGCCCGCCCACCACCGAGGCGATGGTGGCCACCACTATTGCGCGGTAGGCGTGTCCCTTCTTTGCGAGGGTGAAGCCGTCAAACGTCGTGGCGATGGCCGCCGGAGTTCCGGGCGTATTGATCAGAATTGCCGAGTAGCTTCCGCCGTAGATCGCCCCACAATACATGCCGCCGAGCAGCACCAGGGCGTGCACCACGTTCATCCCGAAGGTAAACGGAACCAGCAGCGCAATGGCCATGGTGGCGGTGAGTCCAGGCAGGGCGCCCACCACGATGCCCGCGCCAACCCCAAGGGTCACCAGGAACAGGTTAATCGGGTGGATCACCTGCAGCAGTGCAAGTACAACAGCGGGCATGGTGGAAACTCAGAGCTCGCCCAGCTCGCGCAGTACCGTGGAAATCTCGCGCTGCTTGCGGGCAATGTACTCGGCGAATGCATCCGCACCCAGGTACTGCATCTCAAAGCCCATTACTTCCATCTGCGATACAAATGCCGGATCGCGCGTGACTGCATCAAACGCCCGCTCCAGTCGTCGAACGATATCCTCGGGGGTATTTGCGGGGACGGTGACCCCGCGGTCGATACCGGCGGTGAAATCGTAGCCCTGCTCCATGAAGGTGGGAACCTCCGGCAATGCGTGGAAGCGCGCCTCGGTACCAATGGCGAGGATCTTCATGCTCTCCCGATGCTGCACCAGGTCGTCGGAGTTGGCGAGAATCGCCTGGGTGTGACCGCCGAGGAAGTTGGTCACCGAGGGGGCGGCTCCGCTCGCGGGAACGTAGGTGAACTCCGTTCCACTGAGATACTGCAACTGAAGAATGGCAAGGTGGTGACCGGAGTGCGTCCCCGATCCGCTCACCGTCACCCGCCCCGGGTTTGCCCGGGCGTGATCGATCAACTCTGCAAGCGTGTTGAACGGACTGTTGGCCGCAACCGCCAGGCCGATGGGCGTTGTCTGAAACAGGTAGACCGGACGAAGATCCTCGGTGCGATACCCCGCGTTATCGCGCACCAGCGGCTGGATCACGATGTGGGGGATATTGTTCCCGGCGATGGTGTACCCGTCCGCCCGACCGCGCGCAAGTGCCGACCACGCGAGCGCGCCACCGGCACCGGCCTGGTGGCGGATCACCACGTCAACGCCGAGCTCCCGCTCCAGCCCCTCGCGCTGATACTGGGCGGTGATATCCGACTGTCCGCCCGCGTCGAAGGGGATCACGTAATTGATCGCCCGAGTGGGGAAACTCCCCTGCTCGGCGCCCCCCGCGGCAAAGAGGGCCATCGGCAGTACCATGACTGCCCCCGCTATGATCAGCGCCGCGATCCGCGGCATTCGTTGCATTCTCATGGTTTTCTCCTCTCTCTTCTTGCTCTGTGTGGTATCCGTGTGACGGGTTATTCGGTGTTGCTCCGGCCGGCGCGGTTTTTGCGACCGAGTACCTCGGGGTTTACCACGTACTGCGGACGATGCCCGGTGAGTACGCGAGTCAATTCTTCCATACCGAGCTCCTGGTTTGCCAGAAAGCTCTCTTCTGAGTACCACGCCATGTGCGGGGTTATCAGGGCCCGTGGCTCCGAGAAAAGCGGATGGTCGGCCGCCGGCGGTTCCACCTCCAGCACGTCCAGCGCGGCTCCGGCGATCCGGCCGTCCTGGAGCGCGGCGAGCAGGTCGGCTTCCCGGATGATGGCACCACGGGCGGTGTTGACCAGATACGCGTGTGGGCGCATTTTCGCGATGGTTGCCGCGTTGATCATGTGGCGGGTCTCGCCGGTCAACGGAGCGTGAATGCTCAGGTAGTCGGAGGCCTCCAGCAGATCCTCCAGATCAACCATGCGCTCGACCCCCAGCATGGCGAAGATGTCGTCATCAACGTAGGGATCGTATGCGGCGAGCTGAACATCGAGGGCTTCGGCTTTGCGCGCGAAGGCGCGACCGATGCGCCCCAGACCGATGATGCCGAGCACCCGGCCGCGGAAGGAATGAATGGGTTTCGCGTAGCCGATGCCCCAGTTTGCGCCGAGGGTCTCGGGCAGCACCTGATGGAGTTTTCGCGTCACGGCGTGCAGAAGGGTGATCGCGTGGGTGGCCACCTCGTCGATGCAGTAGGTGGGGCAGTTACTCACCGGAATCCCAAGATCGGTGGCCGCCGGCACCTCGACGCAGTCGTACCCAACCGAGAGGGTCATGATCAACTCGGGCCGGGTCATCGCGGAGAGCGTGGCGCGATCGATGCGCCGGTCAATGACGACAATTGCCGCCGCACCCGCCGCCAGTTCCCGTAATCCTGCGTCGTCAGCCCCATCGGCAAACACCGCCTCGGTGCCGACCTCGTGCAGCCGGGTGACAAAAAAGTCGCGGTTGGGGAACTTTCGAAAGAGCCGGTCTCCGGCAAACACTACCCGCTTCATGATCATCCACCTTAGATCGTCTCGTCATGGATCAGCAATCGTGGTAGAATAGCAAGAGATCGAATCTTGAGAAAGGGGTGCGTATGGAGACTCACTACTACCTGTCAGTTTTTCCGCTGGAAGCTCTGATTGCGTCGCAGCTTGATCCGGTTCAGTTTGGGCAGTACATGTCCACGGGAAAAAAGAACGGTTCTTACGAGCGCATCATGTTTTTTGAAGTCGACGGAGAATTCGGTACCTACTTTGACTGGAAGTACGCGAAGGAACGGTGCGTTCGCCACGAAGACGGCGCCCCGAAGCACTCGGTCTGGCTTTCGGTCTATCGGGCCCTCGAGCACGTCGATCTGACCAAGCTGAAGTCGCTCTACCTCACCACGGCGGACGGCCGCAGCCTGCACATGAAACCGTCGCAGACGCCTCCCGCCTCCAATCAGCGCGGATACTACGTCTACCAAGAGATCTGTCCCATCACCCCGCTGGTGGTCAGCACCTTGAGCCCAACCGAGTTCGGCAGCTACATGACCGATCCGGCCAACAAGGTCAACGTTCCCGCGGTGGTCTTTGCCGACCTGCGCACGGTGGAGCTGGAGCAGTTGTCAGACGACGCCCCGACCGGACCCGTATACGACAAGAACCTGGAGCACCTCAAAGAGTGTGTCATGGCGGTGAAAAAGCAACCGCTCAAGCCAAACAAGAATGTCGAACGGTCGATGCTGTCGTTCTCGTACAACATCATCGATACCGGCGTGTTTGTCGGCAACCGATCGGGGTTTGTTTCGTTTCCCATGCCCAACCGCGACCAGATCCGACAGCACCACTACGACTGGGGCCGCTCAGCGATGGTCCTGTAGGACATCTTGGGTACCGAACGCGCACTGCTCGTTGGCATCGAGCACCTCGCTACCGCGACCGACTCTTCCGGCCTCCTGCTGGAGGAGTTGGGTCGTCTGGTCTCCTCGGTGGACCTCCGGGTGGTCGGTTCGGTGGCGGTTCGCCTGCGGGAACGGTGCCCGCGCTACCTGGTGGGCGCGGGAAAAGCCGAGGAGATCGCAGCCGCGGCCGAACACCACGAGGTGGACGTCATCGTCTTTGACGATGAGCTCTCCCCGTCACAGCAGCGCAACTGGGAGCGATTCACCAAGCGCACCGTGATCGACCGCCACCAGGTCATTCTGGATATCTTCCGCCGACGCGCAACGTCAAAAGAGGCGACACTGCAAGTCGAGCTTGCCCATCTGCAGTACCATCTGCCGCGCCTCACCCGCGCGTGGACCCACCTTTCGCGTCAGCAGGGCGGCGCCCGCGGAACGCGCGGTGAAGGCGAGAAGCAGCTCGAGCGCGACCGGCGCGCCGTACTGCGCCGGATGCATCGCGTTCGTCAGGATCTGGCGGCCCTCGCCGAGCGGCGTGAAACGCTCAGCCGGCGCCGCCGCGACGTCCCCGTGCCCTCGGCGGCGGTTGTTGGGTATACCAACGCGGGCAAGTCCTCGCTCCTGCGCGCCCTCACCGGGGCCGATGTTCTGGTTGCCAACAAGCTGTTTGCCACCCTCGACCCCACAACCCGGCGGCTCGCGCTGCGGGGCGGGATGGAGGTTGTGCTGACCGATACGGTTGGCTTTGTGCGGAAACTTCCCCACGACCTGGTGAACGCATTTCACTCGACCCTGGAAGAAGCAATCGAGGCCGACGTGCTGATCCACGTGCTCGACGCAAGCGACCCTGAGCTGCTGCACCACTATCGCACTACGGTTTCGGTCCTGCGCGAGATCGGCGCCGCGGAGATTCCCGTGATTCTGGCCTTCAACAAGATGGATCGCGTCTCCGATCGGGAGTCGCTGAGGTTTGTGCACGAACGGCTGGCCGGAACCGAGGTGGCAGACACCGTCGAAGTCTCCTCCGTTGTCGAGGGCGGGGCTGACCCGCTGCTGGAGGCGCTGGAACGGTTTCTTTCCGCCGGTATGAGTCCGGCGCGCGTACGGCTTCCCGCCGATCGCCACGACCTTGCGGCCCTGATCCACCGCACCGGCAGCGTGGTGGCACAGGAATACGACGACACCGGCTTGACCATTACCGCCCGCCTTCCTGACCGTACCCGCGCGGTACTCGCTCCGTTTCTGGTTGGCTGAAGTCCGCACAGCCCTGCTGCCGGTCTCCCTACAGCTCGCGTCGGTACATCCGGTGGACCTTGTACACCTCCGCCCCGAGGGTTTCCAGATCGCTCACCATCAGACCGGTGGACTCGGCAACCTGAGTGAGGTCCGCGTGGATCGGATCGCGCAGCCGCGCCGTCTTCTCCAACTCGGCGTAGAGCAGCGCGTTTCCGCCGAGCCGCTGGTACTCGGGGAGGATGCCCGCGCCGTTGATGATGACATACGGCGTGCGGCGAAACTCCCGCATCAGGTCAAGGACGGACCACGGGGTGATTCGACCGCGGGAACGCTGCAGCGCTGCGGAGAGATCGGGAAAGCCCAGCAGAAAGCCAACGTAGCGATCGTCGTAGGTGAGTACCTTGATCAGCCGGGGGTCGGCAATCGAGACCAGGTCCTTGATCAGCCGACGAAGCTCGCCGTCTGAAAGAGGGTAGTCCTCAGGGTGATCGCCCAGGGTCGTATTGTAGAGAGCGGCGACGTGGGGAGCGAGCGCCCGCATCTGCCGTCGCGAGCGAAACCGCACCACCCCAAAACGCCCCCGCTTCAATACCAGATTCGCCACCGACCGGACCCGCTCGGGCAATTCAAACCGCGTCGGATCGATCTTCCAGGAGAGCAGATCCACGTGCTTCTGAAACCCAAGCCGCTCCATATGGTTGGGATACCAGGGGTGGTTGTATGGCATCATCGTCATTGCTGCCCGCCGGTCAAACCCGCGGATGAGCACTCCGCTGCCGGTTGCGCCACCAAAGAGCAGAGGGCCGGAGAGGTGGGTGAGCCCCCGCCCGCGCGCCCAGGAAAAGGCGGCCTCAAAGAGGGCGTCGCTGACGGCCGGATCGTCAGGGTAGTCGGCAAAGTAGAAGTGTGCGGTGCGAATATTGTGCTGTTGAATGTAGCGGGGATTCTCCACCACGCAGACGCGGCCTTCGGTTCGCCCACCCCGCCGGGCCAGGAAGAATGCCCCGTGCGCGTACGCAAAGAAGGGATGCCGGCGGCGCAGAATCACCCGCATGTCGGCGTGGAACCACGGCACCCAGAATGGGCAGTCCTGGTACAACTGGTGTGGGTAGTTGATGAAGGCGCGCTCGAGGCTCCGGACTCCCGGCGTCACTTCCTGGATCGACACGTCGACTGACATGGCACTCAGTATATACCGGATTTCCCGGTCGTCGGGAACGGACAATTCTCGCACCACGCGCTTCTCTTTCCGATTGTGAAGTGGTATTCTCACGCTTGAGGGGAACAAATGGTGAACAAGGTGCATGTGTATACACATGTCTACGCGTCACCCATCGGCGACCTTCGCCTTGCAGTGGATCGAAGCGGTCGAGTGTTGAGCATCAGTCTGGGCGATTGGCCGGCCTGGGGACCAAATATCGATATCGAGGAAAACAAGTACGCCTGCGGCGAGCTTGAGTTTCAGCTTGATGAGTACTTCCGGGGAGCGCGGCAGAGTTTTACGGTTGACCTGCGGTTGGAGGGAACGCCGTTCCAGCGTACCGTATGGAACCGGCTGCTGAAGATCGATTACGGGACCACCATCACGTACGGCGAGATCGCCCGCAAAATCGGTAAACGGGAAGCGGCACGGGCGGTGGGAAACGCGGTAGCCACCAACCCGATTCCGGTGCTGGTTCCCTGCCACCGCGTGGTGCCGGCATCGGGAAAGCTCGGAAACTACGCACTGCGGAGTATCGCCGACGGAAGCGGAGCCCACACCAAGCGATGCCTCCTGGAACTCGAGGGAGCAATCGCTCAGCGGACGCTTACTTTTTCGCGTAGATCTGCATGAGCTGGATGAAATAGTAGATCTGTTTGTACATGTCGATCATCCGCTGCTTGATGGGCGCCTCGGACATCGGTTCGAGCTGCTTCCAGTTCAGGATGACTTCGTGCTCATCGCGATCGTAGTCGTCGATGACGGTCTTCAGATGCTTGGCCATGACGATCAGGTTCTGGGCCGACTCGTTGACCATCTTTTTGGCCTCTTCGTTGACCTCCTGCAGCAACTGCCGCAGCTGATTGGCGCTGGCTTTGTCGCGCTCAACAATCCGGCCTACCGCCTTCTTGAGCTTGGCGCCAAGCTCGCCCTCTTCAGCGAGTGAGTCGTCAAACCGCACCAGTTGCTCCGAGATGGTAAGCACCTGGTGAAACGCTTCCGACATCTGTTGGGACATGATGTTGGTTGACCACTGCCCGCGAACCAGCAGAATATCGCGCACCAGCTCCCGCACGTCCTTCTTGAAATAATCGAGCAGGAACGCTTTGAGATAGTTGATTGACTCCGTATGGATGAAGCCGGCGAGCATCCGCTTGGAGTAGACGAGGTTCGCCTTCTCGGTGTAGTGCTTCGCCCGAACTACCGGCTGGGTGCCGAAGACCGCGTGGGCCATCTGATCGATCTTGCGCTTACGTCGCTCGTTGCCGATCTTCTGCAGGGTCGCCTCGGTTGTGGTCTTGAGCCGGTTCAGGTAGGGTTCCACGATGCGTTCACGCGTGACACGGATCGTGGGCTTGTAGAAGGGATCATCGTCGATGTGCTGAATGATCGACACCAGGACGTTGGACTTCCGCAGCTCGTCGATTGTCGCGACAAGCTTCTTCCACGCCGGCCGCGATACCATGTCCACGCCGCGATAGAGGTTGAGCACGTGAAAGACCGGTTCCCACTCGCCGTCGGCGTCGATCGCGTAGGCAATCTCGATGAAGTCCTTGAGGTCCTCGCCCACGTAGTCTCCGTTGATGGTCTCAAACTTGGGCTTGGCGGTGTAGTTTCCTTCCTGCAGCGTCGCGTCAAACTTCTTGAGCACAAAATAGTAATCAAACCGGACCAGGTTAATGAAGCTTCGGAGACGGTCATGGGTTCCATTGATGGTTCGAACGGTGGCCGTATCGAAGGTGGAGAAGAACTGCACCATGGCGTCTTTCAGACGCGAGGACACCTCTTTGGGATCGAGCTTGTCCGTCAGTTCGCGGATTGCCTCTTCCGAGAACTGTTCCTTCAGTTTCACCTGCTCGTCGCTGAAGAACCCCTCGACCGCGATATCGCGCAAACCGGAAGACTCGTCCGCATGCTGAAGAAGGGTCTGCGCCGGCCCCACCACCTTGTAGATGTCGAAGAAGAGTTTTCCCAGGGCGGGTAGCGCCTGCTGGCCTTTGGGGCGGTAGTACTTCTGCCGGGATTTTGCGAGCGATTTCCCCAGGAGCTTGAGCAGCCGCCGCTTCTCGCGCTCGGGGTCTTCTCCACCCATGAAGATGGAAAGGAGTTTATCGAGGACTCCGGGGAGTTGCCGCTTGGAAGCGGTGGAGTCCGCGGCCCCGGAAGAGCCCTCTTGTCCCGCCATGGCAATACCTTACCGGGAAAGTCGACCCGCTGTCAACGAAGCCGGAAACACAGACTCTTGCCGAGGGAAAACCATTGCGGGTATGATGCCGGCATGAACCCACTGGCGCAGGAACTCAACGGCGTGCTCGCCGACTCAATCTGCTTTCGGGCCCTTTCAGACTTTGGGCGTCGCATCTACTTTCCCAAGGGGATCGTCGCGCAGACGGCGGAAGCCAACGCGCACTGCACCCTGTTTAACGCTACCGCGGGCATGGCGGTATCGGAGGGTGAGCCGATGGCCCTCCCCTCTATTGCCCACTATCTTCATGATCTCACCAGCAAAGAGAGCGTCGCCTACGCAGCAACCGGAGGGGTCGCCCCGCTTCGCTCAGCGTGGCTCGAGCAGATCCGCAAAAAGAACCCGAGCCTTGGGAATGCCCCGGTGTCCATGCCGGTGGTGACGCCGGGGCTGACGGCCGGCATCGCTCAGGCGGCCGATCTCTTTGTGGACGCCGGCGACGTGGTGTTGATGCCCGATATGTTCTGGGGAAACTACCGCCTGATTTTTGAGGAACGGCGCGGTGCCCGCATTGCCACCTTTCCCTTCTTTGACGCGGAGTTCCGTCTGAACCTGGACGCCTTCGAAACGGCGTTGAACGAGAATCCGGGCAAGGTGGTGATGCTGCTGAATTTTCCCAACAACCCCACCGGGTACTCCCCCACCGTGGACGAGGTGGAGACAATCTCCGCCATGCTCGTGCGCTACGCCCAGGCCGGGAACAAGGCGGTCATCATGACCGACGACGCCTACTTTGGCCTGGTGTACGAACCCGGAATCGCAACCGAGTCAATCTTTGCCCGCCTGGCGGGGGCCCACGAGAACATTCTCGCGATCAAGGTGGACGGGGCCACCAAAGAGGATTTCGTCTGGGGCTTCCGGGTGGGATTTCTCACCTTTGGAGCGAAGGGCGTAACCGCCGAGCAGTACGGCGCGCTGGAGAAAAAACTCGCCGGGGCCCTGCGCTCATCCATATCAAACTCAACCAACCTGGGTCAGCACATCCTGCTCAAGGCGCTGACGAGCCCCACCTACGAAGAAGAGAAGCGCGCCTACCGCGGGATACTGGAGGCGCGCTACCGCCGCGTCAAGGACATCCTCGCAACCCGCACCACCGGCACGCCGCTGGTCGCGCTCCCGTTCAATTCGGGCTACTTCATGACGTTCCGATGCGACACGATCAGCGCCGAATCTCTGCGAAAGGTACTGCTGGGAGAGAAGGTAGGAACCATCGCCATCGGCGAGCGCTACCTGCGGCTTGCCTACTCGGCGGTGGACCTGGAGCGGATCGACGAGTTCATGGCGGTGGTCTTTGAGGCGGCCGACAAGCTCAATATGAGCTGACGCCCCGGCGGCAATCGGGACGACCTACCGGGGAACCAGGTAGCGGCCGAGTTCGCTCAGCTCCTTGACCCGCTTGTAGGCGGGAACCCCGTGGCGATGCATCTGCATGTCAATCGCAACGACCTTCTGAAAGAGCCGGTCGATCATGTCCGCGAGAATATTCAGGTTAGACGAGAAATTGTTGAGCGACATTTCGCGCAGCACGCGGTCGTTACCCGACATTGAAATGCCGGCAGGGCTGCCGAGCCGCGAGAGCAGGGATCGCAGATGGGGCTGGATCTCGCGCCGCCCAAAGTGCACAAAGCGGGCCATGGCGAGGATGCGATCGTAGAGTTCGTCCAGATGATATCCTTGAAGCCGGTAGTAGCTCGACTTCTCGGTGAACTGTTCGATCAGATTCCACGACTGTCGGTCCACGATCATCGACATGATGGCCTGCCGCAGATAGCGGTTATTGAGGTTAGCCTGAAAGTGGTTGCCCATCTCGTCGATGAGGCCAAAAACCTCCTCGTCCTTCACCTGCATGCGATCATCATACCGCAAATCACCAATCGCGTCGCGCCCCGTACCGTGGTTGACACCCCCTTTGCGGCCGCTCTAAGATCTCTCATCGTATGAGGCACCAAATCCGTCTCGCGCTATGCGCCGTTGTGTTCGGAACCATCCTGTTATCCGGATGCGGCAGGCAGGGAAATACCACGGTTGTCCTGTGGGCCCACCGCGTTGACCTTGCAGCGATCGTAGAGCTGTATAACGCGCAGGACCGCGGCTTCAAGATTGAAATGCGTTTCGTGCCGGATCCTGCCGCGGCGATCCGTGACGGCGCCGCCCTGCCGGACATCATCATCGCCGATTCCATCGCCAACCAGTCGATGGCAG
>SLTF01000101.1 GCA_007130025.1 Spirochaetales bacterium
CTGCTGACCGGTACAACCCCGCCGGCGGATCGCAGCGATCTCTGGATGCTCCTTGGAGCGGTGCTGGCAGCGGGAATTGCCGGCTCCCTCTTCTGCGGATGGCTCTGTCCGCTCGGATCTGTCCAGGAGTGGGTGGGCAAACTTGGCCGCCGGATTCTGGGGCGGCGATACAACCGCCTTGTTCCCGGAAACGTTGACCGTGTGCTCTCGTTCCTGCGGCACGCCGTGCTGGGCCTTCTGGTCGTGCAGACGGTTCGATTTGGCGCGGCACTTGGTACTGCGCTGAATCCCGCGCGAGCGCTGATGCACGTCTGGACCGGGGGAGCCTTTGTCGCCGGGCTTGCCGTGCTCGCGGCGGTGCTCGGCGGTTCCCTGCTGGTGGAGCGACCGTGGTGTCGCTGGCTCTGCCCCTTCGGCGCGCTGCAGGGGGTGATCGCCCGGGTCAGTCCGTGGACGATCCGACGAAACGCCTCTGTGTGCATCAGCTGCCGAAAGTGTTCCCGTGTCTGTCCGTTCTCGATCCAGGTTGACCGGGTCTCCGCCGTTCGCGACGGGCGATGTAACCGGTGCACACACTGCGTGGCAGCCTGCCCGGTTGCCGGTGCCCTCGACTTCGTGAACGGCCCTCCGGCCGGTGCGACCGCTCGCGGTATCTCGCTTTCCGGTGGGATCACCGCGGCCCTCCTTGTGGTCGCACTCGTTCTTCTGCCGGCGGGGATCGCGAGGGCAACAGGGGCGTGGATACCGCCGTCCTCGGCGCTGTCTGCCTCGCTCACACCCGACGAGATCGGTCCCACCATGACACTGTCTGAGGTTGCCGAAGGGTTTGCCATGACCCCGATCGAGCTTCTTGATCTGCTGGGAATTACTGGAGATTTTGATACGGGCACGAAACTGTTCGATATCGAAGAGGACGAGCGCTACGAACACATCACCGTAGGCTGGGTTCGGCGCGTTCTTTCAGACGCCCCGGCGCCGTAGTATACTGGAGGTTGCCGTGGCACGCGTATTCGTCATTGAAGACAACGACGGTCTCCGCGAGACCATCTCATCCTACCTGCAGCTCGAAGAACACACCGTGGTGTCCTTCCCGCGACTCTCGGGAGTGGACGAGGCGGTGCGTATGCAGCGACCGGATCTTCTGATCCTCGACGTGATGCTTCCCGACGGCGACGGATTTCTCTTCGCGCGCCGGCTCCGTGCCGCCGACCGTACTCCAATCATCTTCCTGACCGCCCGCACCGCGGAGTCGGACCGAATCACCGGGTTTGAGGTTGGCGGTGACGATTACGTGGTCAAGCCGTTCTCCAACAAGGAGCTGATGCTGCGGGTGCGCGCGGTGCTTCGTCGCGCCGAGGCTCCGGCTGCTTCCGCACGGGTGCCGTCAAAGTGGCGGCTCCAAGAGGGCGCTCACGAGTTGGAGCTGGATGAGGATGGGCACCGCTGCCGTCACAACGGGCGAAACGTGGGATTGACCGCCGCGGAGTGGAAAATCCTGAGCCACCTCGCCGGCAATCCGTCGATCGTGATCTCCCGCGACCGACTGCTCGGGGCGTGTCTCGACTATCTCACCGACGGCTCGGAGCGAACCATCGACACCCACATCAAGAATATTCGCATCAAACTGGACAAGGCGCCGTGGATCGAAACCGTGCGGGGATTTGGTTATCGATTCATGGGCGAACGGAATACCGGTGCGTAGCCTTTTCCGTCGCACCTTCCTTGCCTTCCTCGCCATTCTTGCAGTGCTCCTGCTCGTGCTCGGCGGCGCCCTCGTTGCCGGATACAATCGGTCGATTTCCGCCTGGAGCGAGCATCGGATTCGAACCATCGAAGACTCCGCCCGGCAGATTCTTGCGGGGAGGCCGGCAGCCGAGGTGCCCCTTCCGCAGGACATTCCCGTCTTCATTTACGGCGCCGACGAAGGCCTGGTTGCGTCCAATCGGGGGGTCGGCCGCCGCCGCGACGCCGAGCACAGTGATCGTGTTCCCATTCGTACGGCAGACGGTATCGTGGGCTACTACTCGGTGGGCGCAACGGCCTTCCGCAACGACGCGGCAAACCGGATTCTTCTGGAATCGCTGTTGCGTGCGGCGGTGAGCGGCTCGCTTGCCGCGTTCGCCGTGGCCGCCGCCGCGGCGTGGCTCTTCGCCCGATCGCTCTCCACCCCTGCGGCGAGGGTTGCCCGCGGCATCGATTCCATCGCCCACGGGGTTCCGTCCGAGCCAATCCCCGAGCAGGGTGCCGAAGAAATCGGTCGCATTGCGCGGGCCGCCAACACTCTCGCGAACCGATTACAGAGCGAGGCGCATCTTCGCACCCAGTGGGCGCAGGATGTGACCCACGATCTTCGTACCCCAATCGCGTCCATGCGCGCGCAGCTGGAAGCCATTCTTGACGGCGTCTACCCGGCCGATCCGCCACGCATCGCGGGAACTCTGGCGGAACTCGCCCGCCTTGAGTCGCTCATTGGTGACCTCGAGGAACTGATGCGGCTGGAAGCGCCGGAAGTACGCCTCGAGTCGGGGCGGTTCAGTGCCGGAGACTTCGCCCGCACGCTGGTGCGCCGTTTTGAACACGAGGCGAGCCGTAAGCAGATCACGCTGGTTGCCGACACCAGCGCCCAAACGGTGCAGGGGGATGAGGCGCTCCTCTTTCGCGCCGCGTCCAATCTGCTGGCAAACGCGGTTCGCCACGCGCATGAGGAGAGTGAGGTCTCACTGCGGATTGCTTCCGGAGACGGCAACTCAATGGCGATTTCGGTTCACAACCACGGCATTCCCATTCCGGCGGACGAGCTGCCTCACCTCTTCGATCGGCTCTTTCGCGGTGAGTATGGACGGACCAGCGCTGGGTCGGGCCTCGGCCTCACGATTGTCCGACGCATCGCGCAGCTGCACGGCGGCGAGGTAACCGTGTCCAGCGACGCGGTACAGGGCACCACGTTTTCGATTCGCCTTCCGCTCGCGTAATTCACTCAATCTTCATCTCCGCTCCATTGATACGCCACCGCCATGGGCGATGCTGTACCCAAGAACAATTGAGGAGGTACGAAATGCGTACACGAATGATGGTAATAGCCCTGGTACTCGCTCTGGTTGCGGTGGGAACCGTAACGGCTGACGACACGGCACCCCTGGGCCGCGAGGTCGCACGCGAAGGACAACTCTCCACGGTGTCGGGAACGCTGGCGTATCGCAGTGACGAGTGGTTTCTGGACGCACAGCGGGAAAGCTACGAACTGCACATGGGCCCGTACGGACACGATGAGTCGCTTCCCTTTATCTCGGGCTCCGAAGCGGTGGTCCGAGGTTTTGTGGTTACGAATCACATCGCCCCGATTACGGTGGCAACCTCGGGCGAAACCCACCGTTTCTGGAACGAGGGACGCTACCCGCTCTGGGCCGGATCAGGCGCGCTGCGAAACTCGGTGACTGAGAACGGCGGCGAGCGGCTGGGAATCGAGAACGGGCGTGGTCTGGCATTCGGGCGACTGTCGGATGACGAGCGGCTGGGCCGTGCGGCTGAGGCCAACGCGATTGCCGATGCACCGCAGACCGATGACGGACCAGGACGACGAGTCGCCGCTGAGACCGAACCGCGATTTCGCAACCGGGACCTTCGCCCGGGGCAGGGCAGATAAGCCCCTCACCGCCGGCTTCATTCTTGCCGGTTTCCTTGATCCCGTACCGGGCGCCATGCTACGGTACGGGCACAAGGAGTACCCCATGGCAAACAACCCCATCGTAACCATTACCCTCGACGGCGGAGCAACCGTTACCGCCGAGCTCTATCCCGAGATCGCCCCCAATACCGTGAATAACTTTGTCTCTCTGGTAAAAAACGGCTTCTACGACGGCCTGATCTTTCACCGGGTCATCCCCGGCTTCATGGTCCAGGGCGGCTGTCCCAAGGGAGTCGGCACCGGTGGACCGGGCTACGCGATACCCGGCGAGTTCAATTCCAACGGATTCAAGAACCCGCTCAAGCACGAGCGCGGCGTGCTCTCCATGGCGCGTTCGCAGGCACCCGACTCGGCGGGATCGCAGTTCTTCATCATGGTAGCCAACTCACCCCACCTCGACGGGCAGTATGCCGGGTTTGGCAAGGTGACCGACGGAATGGCTGCGGTGGATGCGGTCGTTGCATCCGACCGCAACGCCCAGGATCGCCCACTCAAGGATCAGCGGATTGTCTCCATGACCGTTGAGACGCACGGAGTAGAGTACCCCGAGCCCACCAAAACCTGAGCGGCCGGTTGGACGGCAGGATCAGCGCAGTTCGGCGGCCACCTTCAGGGCGAGGTCGGGGCGGTCGGTGATCAGA
>SLTF01000265.1 GCA_007130025.1 Spirochaetales bacterium
AACCCCGAGAACACCGTTTACTCAATCAAGCGGTTCATGGGCCGGCGCTACGACGAGGTGAACCAGGAAATGGAGATGGTTCCCTATCGTGTGGCAAAAGGGAGCAACCAGGATGTGCGCGTGAACGCCGGCGGGAAAGAGTACACTCCGCCCGAGATTTCGGCGTCCATTCTGCAGAAGATGAAGCAGACCGCCGAGGACTATCTGGGCGAAGCGGTCACCGAGGCGGTGATCACGGTTCCCGCATACTTCAACGACGCACAGCGACAGGCAACCAAAGACGCCGGTCGGATCGCGGGACTCGAGGTCAAGCGCATTGTGAACGAGCCCACCGCGGCGGCACTCGCGTACGGCTTCGGCAAGAAAAGCAAGGAAGAGAAGATCGCCGTCTACGACCTCGGCGGCGGTACGTTCGATATTTCGGTTCTCGAGCTTGGTGACAACGTCTTTGAGGTGCGCTCCACCAACGGTGACACCCACCTCGGCGGGGACAACTTCGATCAGCGCATCATCGAGTGGCTGATTCAGAGCTTCAAGAACGACCATGCGATCGATCTGTCCAAAGACCGCATGGCGCTGCAGCGCCTGAAGGAGGCCGCGGAAACCGCCAAGAAGGAGCTCTCGAGTACTCAGAGCACCGAGATCAATCTGCCCTTCATTACCGCGGATGCACAGGGCCCCAAGCATCTGCACTACACCCTGTCCCGGGCCAAGTTCGAACAGCTGGTCGCCGATCTGGTGCAGCGAACGAAGGAGCCCTGTCTGGCGGCCCTGAAGGACGCCGGCCTCACCGCGAAGGACATTGACGAGGTGGTGCTGGTGGGTGGATCCACGCGCATCCCGATGGTGCAGCAGCTGGTGAAGGAGCTCTTCGGGCGAGAGCCGCACAAGGGAGTGAATCCCGACGAGGTGGTGGCGGTTGGCGCAGCAATTCAGGCGGGAGTGCTCGGCGGCGACGTGAACGACGTACTGCTGCTGGACGTAACTCCGCTCTCGCTGGGTATCGAGACGCTGGGCGGCGTCTTCACGCGCCTCATCGAGCGCAACACCACCATCCCGACGCGCAAGAGCCAGATCTTCTCCACAGCTGAGGACAACCAGACCGCAGTTACGGTCCACGTGCTCCAGGGCGAGCGCGAGATGGCTTCACAGAACCGCACGCTCGGTCGCTTTGAGCTGATGGGGATTCCGCCTGCACAACGGGGTGTGCCTCAGATCGAGGTGAGTTTCGATATCGATGCAAACGGCATCGTCCACGTCTCTGCCAAGGACCTCGGAACCGGCAAGGAACAGAAGATCCGCATCGAGGCCTCTTCGGGACTCTCCGAGCAGGATATCCAGCGAATGGTCAAAGACGCCGAGCAGCACGCAGCCGAGGACAGGCAGGAGCGCGAACGGATCGAACTGCGGAATCAGGCCGACAGCCTGATCTACTCCACCGAGAAGTCGCTGTCGGAGCTGGGTGACACGGTATCCGCCGGCGACCGGGAGCGGGTCAATGCCGCGATTTCTGATCTGCGCGCGGTTATGGACGGAAGCGATGCCGAAGCAATTCGCAGCAGGATCGATGCGCTGACCAACGCGGCGCAGGCAATTGCCCAGACGGCGCATCAGCAGCAGGCCGGCTCCGGCGGTGCGAACGGCTCCGGCGAACCCGGAACAGCCGGGGCGAATGGCTCCGCGACATCCACCAGTGGCGAAGGCGCCTTCGAAGACGCCGAGTACGAAGTGGTGCGCGACGAGTAGAAGTGATAATAGAGAGTGCATCGAAGGTTGGTGAACCGGATACCCGGTGAACCAGAACGGGCCGCTGCGCGAACGCCGTGCAGTGGCCCGTGGTGTATCTGAACGGTGTCGGTCACACGAAAAAGAAACGGTGAATTGTGGTGCGCCGGTAGGTCTGGCCGGGCTCGAGAACGGCCGACGGGAAGGTGGGTTCGTTTACCGCGTTGGGGAAGTCCTGCGTCTCCAGACAGAGCGCTGCGTGTTTGGATAGCGTTCCGCTGCGGTCGGTAACGCCTTCGAGCTTGTTTCCCGTATAGAGTTGCACCCCCGGCTGGTTGGTCAGAACGTCCATCCCGCGCCCCGAACCGTGATCCACCAGTCGTGCGATGTGCCGCACCGGATCGTCGGCCGCGTGGTCTTCCTGTACCGGGCCGCGCCCCACGTAACAGTGGTCGTAGCCAATGCCCACCGAACCGATCTCCTTTCCCACTCGCTTCGGCTCGCGGAAATCGAATGGGGTACCGACAACGGGGAGAATCTCGCCCGTCGGGATGGACGCCTCGTCCACCGGCAGGTAGTGCTCCGCGTGCAGGGTGAGCTCGTGGTCGAGGATGGTGCCCCCGCCGGCGAGGTTCCAGTACGCGTGATTGGTGAGGTTGATCGCGGTAGGTTTGTCGGTAGTCGCGTCGTAATCAAAAACCAGCTCGTTGTCTTCGGTCAGGTAGATGACCACCTTCACCGCGAGATTGCCCGGAAACCCTTCCTCGCCGTCGGGGCTGGTCCGGGTGAAGCTGACGCCCGCGCTCCCGTCGCCGCCGAAGAGCTCGCCATTCCAGATTCTTCGGTTGAAACCGGCCGGTCCACCGTGCAGGGTGGTGGTTCCCTCGTTTTGGGGGAGGGTGATCGCCTTTCCCGAAAGAGAGAAGGTGCCTCCGGCGATGCGGTTGGCGTATCGGCCGACCGTTGCACCAAAGAAGGGATGCTTGATCAGATAACGGTCCAGCGAGTCAAAGCCAAGCGTTGCTTCGACGGTGGCGCCGGACCGGTTTGGTACGGTGACCGAGAGCAACGTGGCTCCGTAGGTGGTGACGCGAAACGCAAACCCGTTGCCGTTCCCGATAATGTATTGATCGACGGTTTGTCCCTCCGGCGTTTCGCCGAAGGGACGTTTCTCGATGGTCATGGCGATCAGATCAGCTTGGGCCGCTTGATGTACTCGTCGCTGCGCAGCAACATCCGCACGTACTGGGCCCGTTTGTAGGCAAAGCGATCCGGGTTGCGCTCGACGCTGAGCTTTCCGCGGAAGTCGGCGAGGCTCGCGTAGCCCTTGCGCGCCATCCACTCCTCGATCTCGCGAATGATCCGCGGGATCACGTCCACTCCGTTGCGATAGACGGTGCTCACCGCCTGGAAGACGTCCGCGCCGGCGAGCAGCAGCTCGACCGCATCGGCTCCGGAGTGGATGCCGTTGGATCCGCACAGACTCGCGTTGATGTTGCCCGCAAGCAGCCCGACAAATCGCAGCGGAAGCCGGTGGTCGGCCGGGCTCGAGAGGTTGAACGGGAAGCTGCTCGTCTCTTTTTCGATGTCAAATGATGGATGGAACATCCGGTTGAAGAGCACAACACCCGCGACACCGGCCTTGTCCATCTTCTTGATGATCTCCAGGGGGCTGGTGTAGAAGGGGCTCAGCTTCACCGAAACGGGAATCTTCACCTTCTTGATCACCGAGGTCAGCGCGTCGATCTGCGCCTTCTCGATCTCGGTGGCACTCTGGTCAAAGCTGATGGGAATCGCAAAGAAGTTGAGCTCCAGGCCGTCAACGCCGGTCTGCTCGAGTTTTACCGCCCAGTCAGCCCATGTCTCGGGGTTCACCGCGTTGAGGCTGCCGATCACGGGGACATCGCTCGCTTCCTTGGCCTTGCGCACCCACATGAGGTGTTCTTCGGGCCCGCCGTGCTCGATGTCGGGGAAGATATCGGTCATTTCGGCGTGCCAGTTGTCGTACATCTGCACGTCTTCTTCCAGCTTGTACTTCTGCAGCTGGATCTGCTCTTCAAAGAGCGACTGGATCACGAGGGCGCCGGCGCCCATTTCGTTGATCTTCTTGATGGAGTCCATGTGCGCGGTGAGGCTGCACGCTCCCATAACGAACGGGTTCTTCAGCGGAATACCCATATAACTGCATTCGAGATTTGCCATTCCTGAACTCCTTAGACGAGTGATCCAAATCGGACGAGTGGACACACAGACACCCACGTTGGGCCTCAGCCGAAGATGAGCGACCGAATGTTCGTGCGTTTGCTCACTTGACATCATAAAGTGCAGTGGCGGGGAAGTCAAGGAAGTGTTCCCAAAGCTGTGCATTTTTGGGTAGGCTGCGGCCATGAATGAGCCCATTATTTCTCTCGATTCTCTCTCGTTTTCCTACGCGCCCGTGCCCGAAGACGCGGAGGTGACCGAGGCCACGGTTTTCGACGGTCTGTCGCTCTCGGTGCCGGCCGGCGTTACCTCCCTGGTGGGGCAGAACGGGGTGGGAAAATCGACCTTTCTGCT
>SLTF01000047.1 GCA_007130025.1 Spirochaetales bacterium
ACTACAGTTTCTGGCCGGCGCCGGTGCGGTGCGCGGACGACACCGCCGAGTTTCTATTGGAAGTGCAGGTCACCCATCCCGATTATCTGCCTGAACGAGCGCAAACCACCATCGCCACCGGATGCGTCTTCACGCTTCAGGACCAGTTTCAGGCGGACGCCATTGTGAACTTTGACCCGGTGGTGCTCACATTGCGAACAACCCACGTTTCGGTTTCGACAAACTAAGCCTGCAGATACTCCGTCTCCCGGGCCCGCAGCAGATCAAAGAGCACCGCGTTCACCGGCGTAGGAATCGACAGTCGCGCTCCGATCTCCATCACCTTTCCGGCCAGCATCTCTACCTCGGTCTTTCGCTTTTGCTCTACGTCCTGATGCATCGAGGTCTTTCCATCGGGTGCGAGCCGCTCGATGACTCCGTACCATTTCTGGATGTCCTCGTCGCCCAGATCGATGTTCTGAGCCTTCGCCAGGGCGATCACCTCGCGCATGGCCGCCTCCATCAGGGCGCGCGCGTGCGGGTTGCTCTTGAAACCGCGGTAGGTGAGATCGAGCACCGCCGAAACCTGGTTGATTCCCACGTTGATCATGAACTTCCACCAGAGCGTGCGCAGCATGTCCGGCGGGGTGTTCCACGCGATGCCGCACTCGTCGAAAAGCTTCTGGATGGCGACAATCTCGGGCGTGGGCGGCTCATTGGTCGGCCGCCCAAAATAGACGGTTCCGTAATTTGCGCAGGTGATCCGGTTCCCGTGCCGCACCGCGTCGATCCCCAGGCTCATCCCGTGGATCACCCGCTCGGCGCCAAAGACTTCTCCAAGGATCTCTTCGCTGTCGATGCCGTTGAGCAGCGAGAGAATCAGCGTTTGTGGCCCGGCGCACGGTCTGATCAGCTCGATTGCTTCACCAAGCTGGTGATACTTCACCGTCACGATGACCAGATCGGGCGTTGGTGCCTTGGTGGGATGGAAGGCGGGGATGGCGAAGTGCCGGTCGTTTACGACCACGCCGTCGCGGTTCAGCCGTTCCAGCCGCTCGCCGTCGGCGAGGAACCGCACGGTGTCAGGACGTATGAGCCAGAGCGCGCTTCCGTAGGCGGCGCCGAGCCCCCCGGCGCCGACGATTGCGATGGTGTTGATGGCGTTCATGCTGCCGATACGATACCGGCTCGCCGCCGGGGAGTCAACGCCGGAGGAAACGGCTGGGGGAACTGCTTGGGGGAACTGCGGGCGCGGCGCGGGAGTCAATGTTGCGGGGCGTTCGACGGGGGCGGGCCTCGCCGTCAGGAGTCGCGCATGCGGGTGTGGTAGTAGATGGCGAGCTGGGTACGGTCGCGGCGGTGGAGCTTGAACAGCAGCTCCGAGACGTAGTTGCGCACGGTTCCTTCCCCGATGCAGAGAGCGGCTGCGATCTCCCGGTTTGATTTGCCTTCGGCGATCAGCGCGAGCACCGAGCGCTCGCGATCACTGATCGACTCCGCGAGGTCGTCGTCCGCGTCCCCGGTCCGGGCGTTGGGAGGGGGGGCGGCAGGCGTGCCCGCGGGCGTACCGTCGCCGAGCAGGGCGCCGACCACGTCGGGGTCAAAGACGGTTGCTCCCGCGCAGACCGCGCGCATCGCCTTGATGATGGTTTCGGCGGGTTGGCTTTTCAGAAGGTAACCCACGGCTCCCGCGGCGAGCGCGCGGCGTACCGCGTCGTCATCGCGAAAGGTGGTCAGCACGACCACCCGCGCGCTGCCCGACTCGGCTCGGATGCGGCGCGTCGCCTCTACTCCGTCCATCTGTGGCATCCGCACGTCCATCAGGGTGATGTCCGGCGTGTGCGCGATCCATCCGGCAACGGCATCGGCGCCGTTTGCCGCAACCGCCACAACGGTGAAGTCCTCCTCGAGGTCGATCAGGAGCTGCAGACCATCTCTGACGAGGGCGTCATCCTCGGCGATCAACACGGAATGGGGCATCATCGCTCCTTGGCGCCAACGGTATCCGCCGGCAGGCGAACCGTCAATCCGAATCCGGCATCCCGCTCGATGTGAAGGCTGCCGCCGAGCCGCTCCGCCCGGGAGCGGATGCCGGAGAGTCCCAAGCCCTCCCGACGGTCGAGGTTGAAGGGGGAGCTGCCGTTGTCCCGTACCACCAGCTGCATCGACTCGGCGTCCCGGGTGAGACGGACCACCACCTCCGTTGCATCGGAGTGGCGTGCAACATTGGTCAGCGCTTCCTCGACCGTCCGCGCCAGTTCGTCCACCACCGCTCGATCTGCCTCCTCCACGCTGGGGTCAATCTGAAGCGAAACCGGGCAGAAGGCGAACGAGTCGGCTGTCCGACGGATCTGCTCAAGACCCGACGTCGGTCGGGGACGCATGTCGTGTACGGTGTCGCGCATCAGTTCCAGCGTACCGGAGAGCTGGCGTACGCAGGTATAGATGCGGTCGGACAGCGACGCAGGGTCCACGTCCGGTTGAAGTAAGAGTCTGCGCGACGCCTGGAGCTGCATGAGCACGCCGGTCAGTCGGTGCCCCACCGTGTCGTGTAGCGCATGGGAGATTCGGTCGCGCTCGCGCAGTCTGGTGTGCTTCACCATGTGGTGGGTAGTTTCGTGCTGCTGGGAACGAAGGCGGTTCTGTTCCCGTCGCGCGTGGCGGGCGGCATCGGTGGAGCGCCGCGCATGCAGGATCGCCCGCCTGGCCAGGCTGCGGGCGTGACCAAGCGCCGCCGCCGCTCCAAACACCAGGAGGGCCGGGATCAGCTCCAACGCGACGGGTGCAGCCGCCCCCATCGCGACGGCAAGCAGCAGCAGCAGGCTCCAGTCGCGGCGCCGCAGCCGAGTCCCGCGCCGGGGTCTCCATGAAACCAGATCAAACGCGGCGGCCGCCGGAATCAGAAGGAAGGGCGGGAACGCCGACGCGACGGCGGCGCTCAGTACCCCGTGCGCGATTGACGCTCCGGTGGATTTCAGAAAGCGCTGGTTGGCAACGTCGGCAACCAGAAAGAGCAACAGGACGGCGACAACCCAGATGGGATAGTCCAGGAGCTGGATCCGAACCGCAACGGTTGTGTAGATTACGATGCGAAGGGCCGCGTTGATGGCATTCTCCCGATGTCACGTCTGGTCCATGGTCCCAACAGAACCAATCCAAGAGTGGCCAATACCATCATACCAGCGAAGACAGCGATGTGCGACAGCCGCCCGCCGGCCAGCACATGGTGGATCATCTCGTCGGCCCAGGCGGTGGGGACAAGCAGAGAAACCCGCTGAAGCAGCGCAGGCATCATCTCGCGGGGCCAGAAGCTGCCGCCCAGCATCGCCGCCGGCACCACGATGAAGCTCGCCACGAGCGACGCGGAACGCGCCCGTCGCGTCCGGGCGACGATCGCCACGGAAAGCGCAGCGGACAGCGCTGCAAAAAGCAGGAGAACCACCATCAGCCGGGCGAGTCGATCCGGCGGCAACCGGTGAGTAAGCGCCAGCGCCGTGAGTGCGAGGAGGGCCTGTGCGGTGGAAAGCAGCCCCAGGGCGGTGAGGTAATGTGCCGTGTACGAGCGAAGGCCCTTCGGCGCACACAGCATCCGATTGAGGATGAGGCGATGCCGGTCATCACAGATGTCGAGTGCGTTCAACCAGGCGAGTATCATCATCAACAGAAGCAGAATCCCCAGTGCGCGAACGGCCGATGCGGCTGGCAGCGCGACGGCGCTTTCGACGGCGCCGGGCGACGATTCCGGTTGGAGTGCTTCCGCCACCCGCCGAAGAATCTCCTCGCTTCGCACCGCCACCACTTCAACCGGGAGGGGTGCGTCGGTATGGAGTGCTGCCGAGAAGCCGGAAGGAATCACCACCGCGTAGTGGATTTCTGCGGATATCAGTCCCACGGTGATGTCGTTGGTGTTGACCAACCGCACCGGCCCCAGATTGCGAGCCAGGCGGTCGATCAGCGCCTCTGAGGACTCGGTCCGGTCGTGGTCCACGATGCCGCCGGGAACCGCGGATCGGTCCGGTTCAATCGCCCAGAGGCCCAGGAGATAGAGCGGTATCGCCGCCAGCAGAACCAGGGTGGTGCTCCTGCGAACGGCCCGTCTCAGCGCGACGATGGTCATATTCACGGGGCATCGCTCCTGCGGCACCGTACCGCGAGGACAATCGCGCACACCAGCGTCGCCAGGAGCAGCCGCCCGAGCGCGTGGGTCACCACCGCAGGGAGCTGGTTCGCCGCTCCGTCGGCGCCGGCGGCGTGAATCAATCCAAAGAGCGCTTGATGGGCAGCGTGTGATGGAGTCGCTC
>SLTF01000036.1 GCA_007130025.1 Spirochaetales bacterium
GATCGTTCGGGTCCATCAACAGGGACGGACGCCGAGGTGTTCCGAATGGCATCCAGTACATGTGAGGGTTCTGCTCGAAGCCGTAGGCGGGAGCGGCCCGCTGTGCCGCGGAGAGACCGGCCAGCTCCTCCCGCAGCAGAAGCATGTGACGACCCACCATCGCCAGTCCCCGATCCCCGGCAGCTTCAAGAGCGTCAAAGTCCTCCGAGGCGATCGCTGCGGCGTGTCGTGCGTAGACCGCCTCGGTCTGCTCGAAGTTCCGAAGCATCGTCGCAGCCTGTTCCGCGTTCATTCGTCGCATGGACTCGTAGCCTCTCATGAAGCGTGCCCGTCGCTCATCGGCTCCGTCGACGTAGGTGGCGCGCCGCTCTTCGAGGGTTGCAGCGCTTCTATCGATCAGATGGCTGATCCAGCGCTCCTGGCTCACCGGTACCCAGACGTCGCGGCCCGGCGGGAGGATCATCCGCACGATGGTATTTCGATCGGTCTGATACCGGATCATACCGGAAGGTTCCTGCGTGAAAGGGTGAAGAAGATACATGCCCCCCTGTTCGTCTTCGAAGACCATCCTTCCAACCAGCCAGGGATCGTTAAACTGCACCCTCACTGAAGATGAAGCATTACGGAAGCTGAAGACGGGGCGAAATATGCTGGCAGATACCTCGCCTCGCAACGGGCCTTTGCCCTCCTCTCCCTGGTGACCGGCGCCCGGCCAGATCTTGAGGGGATGGACATCCGCGGTCACCGCTTCAGTACCGGGGCCCTGCGACCGCGCGTTGGCCATACCAACCCGGGAGAAAATGGA
The DNA here is from genome assembly GCA_007130025.1 of Spirochaetales bacterium. GTDB lineage: Bacteria > Spirochaetota > Spirochaetia > DSM-27196 > PWMO01 > PWMO01. The sequence goes on from SLTF01000036.1 coordinate 806, forward strand.
GCGCGACGGCAGAACTTCGGTTCCTACCGGCGGATTGAGTGAGGGCATCCGACGGAACAGCATGCCAATGGTCTGGATGATATCGAGCAGCTCCCGGAACTCGTGCCGGTCCAGCCCGGTGTTTCGCGGAGGGGTGTTCTCGTCCAGGTTCATGGCCCATTCGACCCACCCGTCGCCGGCCACGCCCACCGGCGGCGGGTCGGCAGCCAGCGGCAACACGGCAAAGAGAGCCGCGACGGCTCCCAGTACCAGCGTGCGCTTCGTCATCTTAACGCCTCCTTCCTCGGCCAGGGCCTTTTTCCATGGTAACCCGACTGTACCGGCAATTCAACGAACCGTTCCGGTTAAGAATTGAGTGGGAATAATGCTCCCAGCAGCTGCGATAAACAATCACGATACCGGCCCTAAAGGATTTCGATTGGTCATGGTCGCGAACATGCCCCATACTATCCTTTCACGCGTAGTATCAATCTCAAACAGGAGCACAGAGATGGCAAACGTTGCGGAAATCTTGAACACGAAACGGAACACGGCGCACGTGTCGATCGACTCTTCGGCGACCGTGCTGCAGGCACTTCAGAAGATGGCGGATGCCGATATCGGTGCGGTACTGATCACGGAGAACAACCGGGTCATCGGAATCTTCACGGAACGCGACTACACGCGGAAGGGAGAAATCGCCGGAAATGTCGCCGCCAACACCCCGGTCCAGGATCTGATGGTACGCGAGATGTTCACCGTAAAGCGTAGCACCACCGTCGATCAGTGTCTCGCACTCATGAAGCAGAACCGAATCAGACACCTCCCGGTGGTCGAAGATGACAAGCTGGTCGGCATCGTATCAATGCGCGACGTGATGTTCGCATCGATCGCCAATCGCGAGAGCGAGATCCGGGGGTTGGAGAGTTTCCTTACGGGGAGCGGATTTCAGTCCTGAACAACCTTCGGGCGTCTTGACGTGGTCAGAGCGGGTACCGGCCGCCCTCTTCCCCGAGTTCGGTTTGGGGAAACACCGCGCGGGCGCGCTCGAGCGAAGCGCCGTTGATGGCGTGTGACGGCGGAAGGTGAACCAGAAGTAGTCGTCCCACCTCCGCTCGTGCGGCGACGGATGCCGCCTCTTCGGCGCTGGAGTGACCCGGTCCCGATCCGGTTGCTTCATGTACCAGGATCGAGGTACCTCGTGCCAGCGCGATTACGTTTTCGTGCGGTTCGGTGTCCGAGGAGTAGGCAGCGGCGGAACCGGTCAACGGGTCCTCGAAACGAACCGCGATCGACTCAACCGAGTGTTCCCCGTATGAGACGGTGACCCGCCAGGAGTCGAGGCCCAGCGGTTGCCCGACGCAATCGCGCGACACAACCTGCCAATCGATGCGTGGCATGCCGTCGCACTCACCCAGCTGGAACACCGACATGAGCGTTCTCGCAACGTTCAGTGCGGATTCCGGCCCGATCACCCGGATACTTCGGCGGCGCCCGGAAAGCCAGAGCCGCTGCATCACCAGGGGGAAGCTGCACACGTGGTCCGGGTGGGCGTGGGTAAGAACGATGGCCTCGAGCTGGTCGAGCGGCAGTCCCGCCTGCAGCATCTTCTGGACGAGGTCTCCGCCGCAGTCAACCGCGATGATGCCGCGATCATTCTGCAGCGCGATCATGGTTGTGGTGCGATGCGGATCGCTGACCGAAGACCCCGTTCCCAGGAGAAGCAACTGCGAAATGGCGAACCTCCCGCCTTACCGGCTGCCGTGCGTCGGAACTCCCGCGTCAGCCAGCTCTCGTCGCAGATCCGTCTGCGGCAGGCACTGAATCGAGACGAAGCCCATCGATCGAGCGGCATCGGTGTACTCCCTGATATCGTCGATATAGACGCACTCCGGCGGTGCCAGGCTGAGCTGCTTCCGCACCGTGTCGTACATGGCTGGTGCCGGCTTCATCGCCCCAACCTGGTACGAGAGACTGACCGCGGACATCGCTGCCACCACGGGAGTTGAGCCCATGAACCGCTCGTAGTGCAGCGCGTTGGTGTTGGACACGAGCGCCACCGGCATGTGCTCCGCCACCGCGAATACCAGCGCGATGTGGGCTTCGTGCTCGTCATAGATGTCGGTGAAAATCTCGGCGATACCGTCGGGAGGAAGCGAGATTCTGGCCCGCTCGGCCAGCAGGGCCAGGAATTCATCCGAAGGCAGCCTCCCCGTCTCAAACTGAACCGCAAGGGAGTCGGCGCCGCCAAACAGTACCTCTCGAATTCCGTCCGCGCTCAGGTCGCTGTGGCGGGCCGCGGCGTCAAAGAATCGCTGATAGTCGAAGTTGTACAATACGTTGCCGAAGTCGAACAGAACTGCCTTCACCATACCGCCGTCTCCACCGCCAACCATCACCCTTTCAGCGCACCTGCGCCCGCGAAGCTCTCAATAAACGGTTTCTGAAAAACCAGAAAGAGAATGAACAACGGCGCCGTAATCATCACCGCGGCCGCCATGGTGATGGTGATCTCCGGGGTACTCTCGGTTGCCTGTGTCAGCATGGCGAGTCCAACCGTGAGCGTGCGGGACCGGGCGGTGTCGGTAACCAGCAGGGGCCAGAAGAAGTTGTTCCAGTGGAAGGTCCCGCTGACAAAGGCGAAGGCAATCAATGAGGGCTTGGTCAGCGGCAGCAGCACGTGGCGGATCACCAGGAGACTGTTACACCCGTCGATCCGGGCGGTGTCTTCAAGGTCCCGCGGGACAGCGCGAAACGCCTGTCGCATGAGAAAGGTCCCATAGGCACTCGCGAAGTAGACGATTCCGATGGCGAGTCTGCGGTTCAGGAGTCCCAATGTACGCACCGTCTGGTAGTTGGGAATAATCAGGCTGGTTGCCGGAATCATCAGCTGAACCAGAAAGAGAAAGAACAACAGGTCTCTTCCGGGAAACCGCAAACGCGCAAACGCAAATGCCGCAAGCGAGATGGTCACCGACTGGACCAGGAAGGTCATCGCAACCACAAAGGCGGTGTTGTACAGCAATCGGCCAAACGGCATGATCTCGAGCACCCGTGCGAAGTTCTCAAACGTCACCTGCTGCGGAATCCACTGGAACCGCAGGCTGAGGATGTCGCCCAGGGTCTTCACCGACGTGGTGAACATGAAGAGCAATGGAACGAGCATCAGCAGGGCGAAGGGTGTCAGGAGGATGTATCCCGCAATCTTTGAGCGATCAAACTTCATAGTACACCTTCTTCCCAAGAGTCAGAAACAGAGCGGATACCACCACCACCAGGGTTACGATCAGCATCGACGTCAGCGCGGAGGCCATGCCCATATCCCAGAACCGGAAGCCCTGCTGGTAAATGAAGTAGACGATGAGGTTGGTTGAGTTGGACGGTCCGCCCTGAGTCATGATGAAAATCTGGTCAACCGCCTCCATCGCGTTGATGATCGCAATAATGAGAATGAAAAAGATGTGTGACGAGATCAGCGGCAGA
>SLTF01000366.1 GCA_007130025.1 Spirochaetales bacterium
AGTCGAGGACACCGCAGTCGCAGCGATCGAGTTTGCCAACGGCGCGATGGGGGTGATCGAGGGGTCTACCGCGGTTTTTCCGGGCTTTCTCAAGCGAGTGGAACTCTCCGGCACTGCCGGGTCGATCGTACTCGAAGAAGAAGAGATCAAGACGTGGCAGTTTGCCGAGGAGTTTCCCGAGGACGAAGCAATCCGCCGGAAGTACACCGCGGCAAGTACCAGCGCCGGCGGCGCGGCAGACCCGGGGGCAATCAGCGTCGCGGGGCACCACCGGCAGTACGCGGACTTCATCGCAGCGCTGGACTCGGGGAAACCTCTTGAGCTTGACGGCGTGGAAGCGCGAAAGTCGGTTGCCATCATCCTTGCAATCTACGAAAGCGCCCGCACCGGAAAACGGGTGGCGGTACCGGGCTGACCCAGTCCGTCAGCGCGATTGGTAGGGAGTGGTTCCTGCCTTCTCCAGTTTGGCGAGGGTACGGAGCCGACTGTTCTCCAGATGGTTGCGCATCGCCTCCTCGGCCGAAAGGCCATCCCGGCGGCGGATGGCGTGAAAGATCCGTCGGTGCTCTTCCAGGGCGCGCTCGTGGTCGGCACTCGTTCGCTTTGCGTCTTTGTACGTGTTGATGATGGAATCCATGATCACCGGAATGATCCGCATGATCACCGGATTCTTGCTCGCTTGAGCGATGCTCCGGTGGAACTCCAGCTCAATGCTCATGCTCACCTTGTGCTCGTCGACGATCTGTTCCATTTCGGTGATGTAGGTCTGGATGCGATCAAGGTCCGCCTGCTCGGCGTTCTCCGCCGCAAGGCGAGCTACCCCTGGTTCGATGACCAACCGGGCCTCGATGAGGGAGTATCTCAGGTTGTTATCAGCCAGCAGTCCCAGACCCAACGGATCGGCAACAATGCCGGGGTTGTCGGCTACGTAGGTGCCCCGCCCGCGGTGCACCACCAGGATGTTTTGCGACACCAGCGACCGGATTGCCTCGCGCACGGTTGGACGGCTCACCCCGAACAAGGCGGTCAACTCAAACTCGTTCGGAAGCTTGTCACTCGGCTTGAGCTGCCCGTCGCGGATGAGCATCCGGATGTGATCCGCCACCTCGTGGCTCAGCCGCTGCTGGCTCTCGATCTTCTGGTACATTGGCGTTCCTTCGCAGTATAGTCGATGCACGCGCGCGATTCCATCCCAGGTTCGGGACAACCATTCACGTCATAAGGACGCCTCCCGCAGGTTGCCGGCACGCACCGTCCTTTCGGCGATATCCCGCGATCGTGACGCGAAACTGATCATTTTGTACATCAACCCCTGCGGAACGTTCATTGACCGCGCGGTCGTGCGGACCTACCATCGATCCATGATGGGCACTGCGCCCGAAAAACAGGAGGAAGCCGTGAAACGTACGTATCGTTTTTTGATGATTGCTCTCATGGTGACGATGATGGTCGCTCCGCTCTTTGCCGGTGGCCGGCCGGAGGCAGATCCACAACCAGGAGCTGCCGGGATCACGCGACATCCCGAGATTTCGATCCTCATCAATGAGTCGCCATGGCTTGGAGCATTCCGACAGATCGTGGAGCTCTATCAGCGTCAGACGGGAAATCGGGTCGAGATCGTGGGAAGTCCCTACGGGGCACTTCTGACGCGGATCACCAACTCGCTGACCGCGCCGGAGAGCGAGTTCGACATCGTGATTCTGGACGAGGTATGGGCCAATCAGTTCTATGAAGGAGAGCTGGTCGCCGCGTTGACCGATATCGATCCGAGTTTTTCGTTCGATTCCGGGATGCTTGAGTACAACTGGGTGACCCGGTGGGACCACCAGCTTGGAACAAACGCCGAATCCGGCAAGATCTACGGCGTTCCCATCAACGGAAACATGCAGATCATGTACTACCGAAAAGACCTGCTCGCCGAAGCGGGCTTTGATCCTCCGCAAACGTGGGATGACGTGTTCCGGATCGCCGAGCACTTCTACGATCCCCCCTCGATGTACGGGATGGTCGGGCGTGCAACCGGAAGGCCGGACTTCGGATACCAGGCGGTCCTTCACAGCTTTGACGGATTTCTCCTGCGGTATCATCCGGAAACACGGGACTGGGAAGTCGGTGTGAATCAGCCGGCAGCCCTCGAGGCGCTCAATCTGTGGCTTCGCCTCGTACGCGAGTACAGCCCTCAGGACTATGCCAGTATCGGACAGGCGCAGATGATCTCCCTGATGCAGTCGGGCCGGATCCCCATCATCTACACGGTCACCGCCGCTGCGCCCAACTTCGACAATCCCGCTGCGTCAACCGTCGTGGGCCAGGTCGGTGCAACCGTGGTTCCCGGGCCGGCACCGGGGCGAAACGCGCCCACAACTGGAATCCAGCCATTTTCCGTTCCCGCCAACCTGCCGCCGGCGCGCCAGCAGGCAGCGCTCGCCTTTCTCAAGTGGATCATCCAGCCCGACATCCAGCTGGAGTTCGGACGAGCCGGCGGAATTGTCACCCGACAGGACGCCTGGGAAGCGCTTGCCCAGGACCCCAAATTCTGGTGGGCCCAGGCGGTCGCGGACAGCACTCCCTACGCGCGGGCACAGATCCGCGTTACCCCGGGCGGACGGATCTTCGATGTCCTGGAAGGACTGCTGAGACAGGCGGTGGCCGGAGACCTTACCCCGCAGCAGACCCTGGCGTCCGCCGAGCGTGAGATCCGCTCGATCATGCTCGACGAAGGGTATCGCCTGCGCTGAGCGCGCGCGTGAACCGAACACGTTTTGATACAATCGCACCGGTGTCGCCCAGACGGCACCGGTGTATTCGAGGTTGATATCGTATGCATACGAGTGGATCCCGAATCCTTGACGACTTCTTCAAGTATCTGGCGCTGGTACCGCTGATCGCGATCCTGGTGGTACTGGTGATCGCGCCGGTCGGGCAGCTCATCGTCACCAGTTTTTCGCGCGTGCGATTTGTTTCGGGTGCGGTGGTCTTTTCTCCGGTTGGACTGGAGAACTACCGCAACGCCCTTCAGGACCAAGTTGCGTTGCGCGCCCTGGTGAACACAACGGCGCTTGCCGTCATCAGCGTCACCATCGAGACCCTGCTCGCGGTGGTACTCGCCATCTCCGTGGGGTACGTCCGTCGCGGCAACCTGCTGTTCCGCACGGTCTTCATATTCCCGATGCTCCTTCCGCCGATTGCAATCGGTGTGATGTGGCTGATGATTCTTGACTTCAACTACGGCGTGCTGAACGCGGTGCTCGCCGCCCTCGGGGTGAACGGACCGGCGTGGCTCGCTCACCCGCGGCTGGCGTTCCCATCGATCATCGTGGTGGATATCTGGCACTGGACCTCTTTTGTCTTTCTGATCGTCCTCGCGGGAGTCGAGACCCTTCCTCATGAACTGTCGGAATCAGCCCGAATCGACGGCGCTTCAGAACGGCAGATTGTGTGGCAGATTATCCTTCCCCTTCTACGCCCCATCATCCTGGTTGCGGTGATCACACGAACAATCTTCGCCTTCAAGGTTTACGAGCAGATCTTTCTCCTGACCGACGGCGGCCCCGGAAACCGAACCGAGGTCATCAGCTCGTACATCATGCGAGTTTTCTTCAACCAGAACCGCATGGGGTACGCTGCGGCACTTTCGGTGCTCACGCTGATCTTCATCACCGCATTGGTGATCGGCTTCATGTACCTGCAGAGCCTGTTGACCAGGGAACGCGAGGTGCGCTCATGAAGGCACCCCGTCTGGACCGGCTCGTGATCTTCAGCATCCTGGTGTTTGGGGTTGTGGTGACGCTGATTCCGATCGTGGTGGTGTTCCGCACTGCCTTGCAGCTACCTCGGGACATCATCTCCGGAGGATTGCTGTTCAGCCCGTCGCTGCATAATATCCAGAGCACCTTCGGTACCTACCGATTTGGGCGGCTGATGGTGAACAGTCTGGTGTCCGCATCGGGGGCAACCGTGATTGTGCTGGCGGTTGGGGCGCTGGCGGGGTTCAGTCTGGGGATTTTCAAGTGGCCGCGCTGGTGGACCGCCCTCATCCTCGCCACGCTGCTGATGATCCAGATGCTGCCGCCGGTGGTCTTTGCCGGTCCGTTCTACCTCATTTCGCGACAGGCGGGGATCTACAATACCCCGCTCGCGCTCATCATGGCCTACATCGTTCTGCAGACCCCGCTTGCGGTGCTCATCCTTCACCGGTTCTCACGGTCCATTCCGAACGAGCTGATCGAGGCAGCTCACATGGACGGCGCCC
>SLTF01000164.1 GCA_007130025.1 Spirochaetales bacterium
AGAAATCCATCCTGCGGCTCTTCGTTTCCCTCTTTGATCAGGGCGCCTTCGGTGGTGACCGCCTTCACCTTCCACCGCTGCAAACGTTCGATATCCTTGTCGCGGATCGGCACACGCTCGGGGACAAGAATGCTGTCGCCGTCGACGTACACCGGTTTATCAAACCGCTGCCCCGGCTTCAGATCAGAGACGTTGATGCTTCTCATGGCCGCCTCGTGCGATCCATGGTCCGAACAAAGACCAGCATGTGTGCTACCACCTCATACAACTCACGAGGGATGAACTCCCCAATTTTCAAACTTACCAGCGCTTCGGCGGCGGGCTCCCCGTCGATGATAACAACACCGTGGCTCTTCGCCAGGGCGATGAGCCGCTCGGCAGCGACCCCCGAAGCCTTGGCGACTACCATCGGAGCGGGAAGCGCTTCGTGATATTGGAGCGCCGCTGCGTGCCGGCCCGCCCCACCGGGCGAGGTTGGTCTACTCACGCATCAACCTGCACGCCCCGCATTATATCCATGGGCAGCTCTGATGAAAACCCGTCAAACGATTCGCCACTATCAGCAATATCGACCGAGTCCACTCCCAACTCGCGCAAAACCTCTTGCAGTCGAAGAAACGCCGGATCAGTCCGATCCACGATTACCCCATCGGGGAAATCTGCCCCCATTTCGGGCGGAAAAAGCATCACCGAGCGGTCTTCGCCCTCACCTCGCTGCCTGGTATACCACTCGAACCCCCACCGTCCCTGTGCGCCGTCGACCGAGAGCCCGGCCCGAATAACGCGGTTGGGCTCTCGCGAAAGAAGAAGTCGCAATACGGCACGATAGCGGTTCTCTTCGTCATCGTAGGAAAAGGGAATCACCACCCAGTGCTGGTCTTCGTTCGCGCGGTGCATATTGAAGAACTGCACCGGATCTTCGGGTTCTTCATCGACGCGCGTCACGGCGTGCTCCAGCAGATCCCGCTCAGAGCGAAACGGGCGCTTTTGCTCCCGATCCCTCGATCGGTCTTCATCACCCTCGCCGGCGAAGCGTCCCGCGAGGGCGTCCAGGGCGTCGCTACTCAAATCCAGGCCCCGACGCATCGCTTCGGCCGTCAGTCGGGCCCGTTCTGCGGGCGATTGGGCTCCTGCGCTCGACGAGAGGGTCGCGCGGGCGCGTCGCAGTGCCGATGGTTCAAGGGGAAGCCCACTTCTCATGAACGCCTCAACCACCGCCCGCATCAACGCGTCGTTGGGAAGGGCGTGCCGATCAAGAAACGCGAAGAGTGCAGGCGGGGCAACAAGACGAAGAAACATCGCTTCCGGAGCGTGCTCAACGCGCGTGAGAACGGTTTGCCCGGGAATCAGCTTGAGCAGTGAGGTTGCGGTTACGGTTCTCCCTTCTACGGACAGCTGCCAGCTGTTATTGCCGAGTGAGGAGAGAACGGTAACGGGGATCACCCGACCGCCCCCCACCTGTGTGGTTGGAACGGCCGGAACGGTGAACCCGGCCGCCGAGTGGGAACCCGGCGCGGGAATCATGAATCGCTTTGGAGGATCGGCTAATCGGCCTTGGCCGACGGCTTGGTCTCGCTCTTCTTGCGAATGAGCTCTTTAACCTTGGCGGCCTTTCCAACGCGGTCGCGGATATAGTAGAGCTTGGCGCGTCGAACGCGGCCCTTTCGGGTGACTTCAACTTTCTGGATTCGCGGTGAGTGCATGGGAAAGACCCGCTCAACGCCAACGCCGTAGGAGATCTTGCGGACGGTGAAGGTTCGGCGCAGGCCCCCGTTATTCTTGGCGATGACCAGCCCTTCATAGACCTGTACCCGCTCAGTCTTGCCCTCGACGATCTTGAAGTGTACGCGAACGGTATCCCCGATGCGGAAGTTCTCGACGTCGTCCCTGATCTGCTCGTTTTCCAGTGCCTTAATCAGATCCATTGTGCTACTCCTTGTCGTCCCGCTGCGCGAGCCACGCCTGATAGAGGTCGGGGCGCATTTGCCGGGTCTTGGCTATTCTCTGTTCCATCCGCCATGCGCGTATCTGTTCATGGTGTCCCGAGAGCAACACCTCGGGAACCCCAACCGACGCGAACGTCTCCGGACGGGTGTAGTGCGGATACTCCAACAGCCCGTCTTCGAAACTTTCTTCATCCAGCGACTCCGCGGTGATCACCCCGTTGATGCGGCGATACACCGCGTCAATGATCACCAGGGCGGCCAGCTCCCCGGAGCTGAGTACGTAATCGCCGATGCTGATTTCATCATCAACATATCGGTCGATGATGCGCTGGTCAATACCCTCGTACCGACCGCATACCAGAATCAGCTCCTTCTCCGCAGCGAGTTCGTGCACCAGAGGAGCGCGAAACGGTCTGCCCGAGGGAGTCGGATAGATGGTGCGAATACGATCCCCACCCACCGAGTCCAGCGCTGCCGCCAGCGGTCCGGGTTTCAGCACCATCCCTGCCCCGCCCCCATAGGGGGCATCGTCGCAGGTGCGGTGCACGTCCACCGCAAAATCGCGGATGTTGACACACCGATACGTTACCAGACCCCGTGCGACCGCCTTCGCCATGATCGAGGAAGCGAAGTACGCCTCCACCGGTTCAGGGAAGAGGGTCAGAATGGTCAGATTCACTCGATCACCCACCGCTCTTTCAGCGCGATACGCCGGCCGACCATGTCCACCGTACCAACGAATCGTTCAAGGAAGGGAACCACGACGCGGGTTCCGTCGGGGCGCTCCACTTCCAGCAGGTCTGAAACCCCGTTATCCCACACCGACACCACGGTGCCAATCGTTTCTTCGGGCACCGTGTCGGAAATCGACAGTTCGCCGGTCGGTGAATCAGAGGCTTCCGCCCGATAGACCAGGCTGCACCCACACAGGTCCGCCGCGTAGTACTCTCCGTCACCAAGCGGGCATCCGTGTGCACGGGGAACCCAGATTTCCCACCGGGCGTACGTGCGCGCCATTTCGGGAGTGTCGATTCCGTCGAGCTTCACGAGAACGCCGCGATCGGTTCGCCGCATCTCCCGAACGGAAAAACGCCGGGAGGCATCTCCGCGGCGCAGCTCGACTTCACGCAGGCTCTGAAAGTGATCGTACTCGCCGGAAAAACTCCCAACCTTCAGGTGGCCGTGGACACCGTGCGATCCGTATACGGTACCGATCGCGATGGAGTCCATCAGTCCAGGATTTCCAGCACCATCCGTTTGCCGCTGCGGGTGCCCGCGGCGCTGAGGATGGTTCGCATCGCCTTCGCGATCCGACCGTGCTTTCCGATAACCTTCCCGACATCGTCGGGAGATACCTTGAGTTCGATGATCGTGGACTTCTCGCCCTCGATGACGCTTACTTCAACCTGATTGGGTTCGTCTACCAGCGCCTTGGCGACGTAACTGACAAGTTCTCTTTCCACGAGCTCCTCCTTCGCATCTGCTGTTCTCTCCGCACGCGTTGGGCCGGTTGCGCGTTGGGTATAAGACCCGACGGGCACACGGCGCCGTCTCGCCTACTGGAGGTAGAACTGCTTGCGATTGAGCAGCTTGCGAACGGTCTCGGAGGGCTTTGCCCCCTTCTGAAGCCACTCGCGAATGCGGTCTTCTTTGATCTGAAGGTTGCCCTCATCCATCTCGATTGGATGATAGTATCCCACCTCTTCAATCGCCCGGCCGTCGCGCGGGGTGCGCGAATCCATGACAACAATTCGGTAGTAGGGGCGCTTTTTGGCTCCCATTCGCTTCAGTCGGATCTTTGTGCTCATTCTCGGTCTCCTCGAATATGGGTTCTCGTCACTTCAACGTGATCACTGCATGGTCAGACTCAGCCGGCCCCTCCGCCCATCCGGGCGAGAACCTGTTGCTGGTATTTTTTATTCTTGGTCATTTTCTGCATCATCGTGCGCATTTTTTCGAACTTCTTCAAGAGGCGATTCACCTCAAACATCGACGTACCGCTCCCGTGCGCGATGCGCTTTCGTCTCGGCGGCCCAATGATGCGATGGTTGCGCCGCTCTTCAAGCGTCATCGAGAGGATGATGGCTTCCTCGCGCTTGATATCTTTCTCATTGATGTCATCCTCGCTGATGGCTCCCTTTGCCCCGGGAATCATCTCGACGATCGACTGCAGCGAACCCATCTTCTTCACGCGCTGAAACTGCTCGAGGTAGTCCTCGAGGGTGAAGGTGGCCGACTGCATCTTCTTTGCCAGCCGTTCGGCCTCGTCCTGGTCGATGGTCTCCT
>SLTF01000130.1 GCA_007130025.1 Spirochaetales bacterium
AGCGCGGTGGCAGCAGGGTCTCTCGAGTAGAGAAGGGCTCCGGTGTGCAGCACTTCGTTGGCGTACACCAGATTGCGTGTAGAAAGTTCGCCCAGGTCAACGGTGCGCCGCAAACGGTACGAAAGCGCGTTTGCGATTCCCGCCCGCTCGACCGAGGAGATTACGGTGCCCGGCATCGGCATGAGCGCAATATCGACGTCGCTGTCGTGCCGCAGTCGGTCCTGCGCGGCACTTCCCAGAAGGTAGAAGGCGAGCACCCGGGCGTCCCTCGAACTCGCCTCAACTACTGCGTCGGTGACTCTGGCAACGAGGTGATTCGGCTCGCTGGATCGCGCATTCGCATGGGTCATCGTTCCCTGAAGACTACGGCGCCGACCGAAGGTTGTCAACGGAAGAGAAGGCGGCGTGGAGGCAGTGAGCCCGCTACACCACCGTCAGCTGCTCCTTCCGCGCGCGGGGAACGGCGGCGAGGTGGATCGACTCGTCGAACGTGACAAGATGCCCCCCGCAGTCGACGGCGAGTGCCAGGAGATAGAGATCGGTAATCTGCCGGGGCCCAAGAACCCGGGCGGCCTGGACGGTGGATGCGTCGAGCAGCGACACTCGATCCGGCCAGAACTGGTGATCCGTTGCCTGTACGAACCGTTGCAGCGTCTCGATGACCTCGCCGGGAGACATCGCCCGCCGAGGGTTGTACGACGGGTGAGACATGATTCGAATCACGCCGTTTTGCGTGATGGGCGACGATGCCCACCCCGACGACGCATGCGACGCCCACCACCCGTGGACGCGCTGGTGAAAGTCGTGGTCGGGATCGAGCAGCGCGATGATCACGTTGACGTCGAGCAGCGCGCGCACTATATCCCCAGCTCATCGCGAAGGCTTCGAACGTGAGCATCGCTGACCAGCGTGCCGGTCGGCTTCAGCACCGGAACTCCGTCGCGGATCTGATACGGCTGCACGGATTCCGCCACTTCTCCAGCCGCCGCGTAGAATCCGCGTCGTGCGAGCTCGGAGATCACCGCTCCAGCGGTTTTTCCCTCTTTGCGGGCGAGGTCCTTTGCGGTTTGGAGCACGTCGGTATCGATATCAAGCGTGGTGCGCATACATCAGATGCTATCGCATCTTCTGGGTTTACGCAAGCGGTTCTGCCGAACCGACAAAAAACTGCTGTTCCGCACGGACTCGTTCATTTCAGGGGCACAAAGATCTCCGCGGTAATGTCACCGCACGACCAGGCGGTCTCGCCGAGCCCTTCCTCGTCGCGTCGCGTAACAAACCGCTCGAACGGCGGCCGATCCGGATCAACGTGAGACCGGTGCACCTTCGCCCACTCGTACAGGAGGTAGTGGTACGCGTCGGTCATCTCCGCGATCGGTCCACACCAACGGCCCCGTGCGTACTTCCCACCGGATAGAGGCACAATCTCGAAGCGATACGGATCGAACTCTGTACCGGATACCGACAGGCATGCGTCATAGCGAATGAGGGCTTCTTCAGTGATCAGTGGGTCATCCCAGCAAAGCCCGTAGCACTCCACGCGCGGATCCAGCAACGAAACTCCGAGGGTGTTTGCGAGGGTATCCCACGGCGACCGAGCAACTCCGGGTGGTATCAGCCCCTGGTAGCCGCCCCGGATCCGCGTGGCCACGCAATCGACTCCGGGAACATGGACCACCTCGACAGAGTGCAGCCGGTCGGATGCGCCGACACGCCGTCCATGCTCCGCCATGCTGTATCGCTTGGGGGAGTTTCCAAACGCGGCATGAAAGCGCCTCGTGAACGCTTCGTGGGTCACGAAACCGAGTTCGGTGGCGGTTCGGCCGACGGCTTTTTTGTCCAACCGCAATTCGTAGGCCGCCTGCTCGAGGCGCAGGCGACGAATATACGACATGACCGTTTCGCCGGTGAACCGGCGAAACAGTCGGTGAAAGTGGTAGGGAGAATAGTGGGCGACCGCGGCGATACGCTCGAGACTCAGCGGCTCGCTGACGTGCGTTTCAAGATAGTGAAGGGCTCTCCGGAGCGCGATGGCGCGCGGATCGGTTTCGATCGTCTACTCCCGCCAGTTGGCGAAGCTTCTTCTTCGCGGCCTCGTCCAGCAGCCGCCAGTCGTGGCCGCGAATCGCCGCCTCCAGCGAGTAGAGATTGTAACACAAGGGTGGCCGGTTTGGCCCATACTCCCCGGCAATCCTCTGGTACGCCTCGACGGCACCAACGAGGCGAAGCGCGTCCACGTCATCGACGCCCACCGAGCGAAGGCGGTTCGCCAACGTTTTCCCGATATTGGGGAGAGTCTCCAGGTCCATGCGGCATCCTCCTTGCGAAAGCGACTGCGGTACAAGGGTACCGCTTCGGCGGCAGCGAAACTTGACGGTTCTTGCTCAGGCGCGGAGAAGAGTGCCCGGCAGTTGCAGCGACGCCACCCTTGGGCCGAAACGTACACACCTTGACCGAAGCGCGCCGAAGGCGCATCGTGGTGACATGACGATTACCATATTCAGTACCAAGCGATGGGTCCGTGACGCGCTCGACGAGGCAAACCGTCACCACGCCTATCAGATTCGATATCTTGAGGCCCGGCTGGAGAAAGAGACTGCCGCTCTGGCTGAAGGCTCCGAGGCCGTCTGTATCTTCGTGAACGACAACGCCGATCGGGCCACCATTGAGGCGCTCGCGGAGCGAGGCGTCCGGATGATCGCGCTGCGGTGCGCGGGGTTTAATAACGTGGACCTCCGTGCGGCCGACGACCATGGGATCACCGTGGCTCGCGTTCCGGCGTACTCACCGTATGCCGTCGCGGAGCACGCGGTGGGGCTGCTTCTGACGCTCAACCGAAAGCTGCACCGTGCGTATAACCGCATCCGTGAGGGCAACTTTTCGCTCGACGGTTTGATGGGTTTTGACCTGCACGGGAAGACGATCGGGATCATCGGCACCGGAACCATCGGGCGGATCTTCGCCCGCATTATGCAGGGGTTTGGCACCACCGTGGTTGCCTACGACCGTTACCCCAACGACGAGCTGGCTGCGTCCGGCGTGGAGTACGTGTCGCTCAAGGAGCTCTATCAGCGAAGCGATGTGATCTCGCTTCACTGCCCCCTGACCCACGAGACCTATCATCTGATCAACACCTACGCCATCAGTGCAATGAAACCCGGGGTGATGATTCTGAACACCAGCCGCGGCGCGTTGATCGACAGTCTGGCGGTCATCGAGGGGCTGAAGAATGGAAGGATCGGATCGGTGGCACTCGACGTCTATGAGGAAGAGGCGGATCTGTTCTTCGAAGACCTGTCCGGTGAGGTTATCCAGGACGATGTCTTCGTTCGGCTGCTGACCTTTCCCAACGTGCTGATCACCGCACATCAGGCGTTCTTCACCCGTGAAGCCGTGGGCAACATAGCGAGCACAACCCTTGCGAACATCGCAGAATTTGCCGCGAAGAGCGAATGCGCCAACTGTATCACGGCGAGCAGCGGCTACGGATGAACACGAGGGGCGTGCCGGACGCTGACCCGGCTACCCTCCCCCGCCCCCACCCGCTATACTGCCGTCATCCATGAAGCAGAACTCACCACGCGCTGCAGCGCTTCGCTATCCCGGCTACTCCATCGTCACCGCAAGCTGCATTATTCAGGGCACCATTGTTGGCGCCATTTTTACCTACGGCGTCTTCTTTGACGCGCTGCACGCGGAGTTCGGCTGGTCACGGGCGTTGATATCGGGCGGCTCATCGCTGGCTTCTCTGGTGATGGGTGCGGGGGCGATGGCCTTCGGCCGACTGACCGACCAGATCGGGCCGAGGAAGATCCTGCGTCTGGCGGCGGTACTGGTCTCCGTGGGATATCTGCTGATGTCGCGCATGAGCGCGCCGTGGCATCTGCTGGTTATCTATCCACTCTTCGTCGGGATTGCCTTTGGCAGCCACGACGTGGTCACGCTCTCTACGGTGGCGCGCTGGTTTGACCGACGGCGGGGACGGATGTCGGCCATAGTGAAAGCGGGAACCGGGCTGGGGCAGGTGATCGGACCTGCCGCGGCAGCAATCCTGATCGCCGCGTTTGGGTGGAGATCGGCCTACCTGTGGATTGCTGCGATCACCGGCCCCATGGTATGGCTGGCAACCGGCTGGATGCACCGCGCCCCCGAAGATGCCGGTATCGCCCATCAGGACCTGCCCGTTGATCCGTCGG